>NZ_JZIR02000058.1:0-32286 GCF_000961955.2 Hymenobacter sp. AT01-02 | reverse complement strand
GAACGTGTGCTAGTTTCCAGTTGAAACTAGCCCTGTGCCGCGCTGAGCGTGGCGGCTGCAACCCCTTCGAGCCGTAGCGGGCTGCAAAGGTACGAAGCATTTTACTATTCGCAAGAAAAAGAAGGAAAATTTTTCTCTTTCTTTTCTGCTTACCCCCCTTCCGATTGAAGCGGGCTGCAAAGGTACGAAGCTTTTTTGTTTGTGCAACTAGTAGTAGAAAATATTTTCTGTTCTCTTGGTTGCTATTCCCCTTCCTACTGAAGCGGGCTGCAAAGATAACACATACTGTTTTGCATTTCCAACTTTCGAGCGTAACTTTTTTTACTACTTCTCGTTACCCGCCTCCGTCCGATTCGGGAGTGCAAAAGTAGTAGATCTTGTAGAGAAAACAAGATTTTAAACCAATCTTTCGATTATTTATTTACTCCTTTTTCGGTAGCTGCTATCAGTCAGAATATTGCGAACTACCAGACTCGATTATCGGTTCCCAGTCAGCGCATTTTTCTGCTTTTATCCTCTGGCAATTCTTGTTGACTTTCCTTTTCAGGAACATTGCGTGGCCGTTTTAGCTCGAATCTGTAGATATGCTGGCCTAAAGCAGCTAGAAAGGGGTAACCAATGGAATCGTATTCATATACACCATCATTAAGAACGCCATCCTTGTTAACGTATAGAACAGCACTAAGCATAAATTCTACCGCTTGTGTCTTATCTGTTATGTAGGCCACGTCCGCTACGTAGCCGTGTGACAAGCCAACTACATTATATATGTGTATGCCGGGCTCATTAGTAGCTGTCCGCTGGCGCCCATAATAGAGGTATTTCTTATAGGCATCGAAGTACTGCGCAGAACGGTAGGGTGTATATCCTGAGGCGTGGGGAGTATAGCGGAGGTACTGACGAAGAAAACCGTAGTCGGCGGCGGTGAGTTGGAAACGGTTAGCAGCAGATACCGCTTCAGGGAACAGGATTGCTTTCAACATGGTAGTCACCGTTTCCAATGGCAGGTAGTTGGCTGTAGTGAAATCATAGGGCTTAGTGACAATATGCCCCCCGGTCTGATACGCTCGTCCTTTGGTGATGCGCCCTAAAGGGAAACCTAATGACTGATGATTTGTGGCTGGCGGCTGCTGGTAGATGATTTGCCCAGCTGCATTCTTAAAACTGATGGGATTAGTATGACGGTTAGCAGCCGTATCGCACGGAGCAAATCGGCGGACGATGCGTGCTTCTGGATAACCAAGCTGCCATAACCGTTCGTTGAGTGGGCGTTGCCCCACAAATTCATACAAGCGGTTGTATGCTTGGTTGTCACTTACCAGGAGCATCCGCTTAATATAATTCCCGACGGAATTGATTCTATCCGAATCAGGAGAGCTGACGAAAGGGGCAGCAGTTTGGCAACGGAAGGCCGTCCCGGTAGACATGGCGGCATTGCGCGTGAGCCCGGGAATATTCAGTTGGTGCAGCTTTTCTAAGGCAAGCGCTGCCGTGGGCAACTTCACTAAGCTAGCTGGGTTGAAATACTGACGGGGATTAACATGAAAGGAATGCTGAGTGAAGTGCGGTTGATTCTGGTTGTCACGGTCAATTTGGATATAGATAACTTGAAGCTCATATGCACTGGCTTGGCTTACTACTGGCAGTAGGCGAGCATCCGCACGCAGTAGACTATCAAGCAGTGGGCTATCTGGAAGAGATGCCGGCAAAGCTGATGCTGGAAGGGCAGCTTGGTGAGATGCAGGAAGAGTTCCTAGCAGCAAGACCATAGGTAGCAGCTTAAGACGAGTCAACATTGTATATAAGACGCTAGTGAGCAAAGGCAAGATCTTACGAGTTTCTATGCTGTACTTGATCTTTAGAAAAGCAGAAGCCGCATGCCTGTTAACAAGTGCGGCTTCTGCTTTTTTAGTGCTACTGTACTTCTTGCGCCTGCACTGGTTGGCGACGGTGCGCTAACAAGAGGTTGGAGTCGTTTTGACGCCAGTTGTACCCGGTACCGAAAGGCAACGGGCGCGGAGGGTTGGCCTTGTCAGTGTAGGTAGCGGTTAGCTCGGGTTGGTAGTGCTTGGCAAACAAGTTGATGGGACGCTTGTAGGTACCGTAATACGTAAACTGCCAGTCGGTAGCAGGGAAGTACTTCATTGCAATGCCGGAATCGTCTTGCAAAACATAGTTGCTACGTTCCAAGATGAGGTTTCGCACTTTGCTGAAATAAGCCTTGTGCATCAAATACGTCGCCGACTTTACATAGGTAGTAAGCGGCCCAAGCGTGCGCACGTACGTTAGAGCCGCTTCTTTGGTAGTACCCAATTTCCAGTCACTCAGATCAGCAGACAGGTAGAGCACCGTTTTCTCGGGTCCGTTTTTAGCTTTCAGCCTCATTTCCACACCAGGAATGGTCTTGAGGCTAGGTTTGCGGATTGTAGCCGAATCGGCTTCGATGAGTTCTCCCTGCGGGCTCAGTTGGATGTAGCGTACGCCTAGCACTTGGTGATTTGTGCGAGCCGCAAACAGCATCATTAAGGGTAGAGCCCCATCCAACTCCACTGATTTTAGGTCTACGGCCATATCATTGGTGCGAAAGAAGCTAAAGTTCAGCACCGACCACAAAGACGCTTTGAGCGCAGTGAACAGATTGGGGTTTTCAAGGGTACTGCGTTGGGGCACCGTACCAACAGGCTCCAAACCCATCAACACGTATGTAGTGCTGGTGGGGAACATTGTGGTGACATTCAGGAAATCGGGGCCGCTGAAGGGATAGAAAATGGTAGGGCTAGTAGCTTGCACAGAGTCTAGTTCAGTAGCTGCCCAGGCCTCTATCTTGGCTGTGCGCGTGCTGTCGTAGGTAGCCCAGCTTTTGTTAGAGGTTGTGGCATAGGCTTGCCAGCCAGGCTGGCCCTCCAATGTGCGCAAGCTGCTCTGACGGCTACTAGGTAACCCGGCTAGGTAAGCGGCCACATTATGCACGTCGCTAGTATCGGGTGCGGGTGGTTGGGCCGGAGCTACTGCTGGCTGAGCAACTGCGGTATCGGAGGAGGTAGTTTGGGCAACTTGCTGCTCGGCTGAGGTGGATTTCTGGTCGGAGCAAGCAGCAACAGCAGCTAGAAGCGCCGGCAATAATAGCCGGATAAAGAGAAAGCGCATACGTGAAGCAGAATGTTCAGGAAAGGCGAAAGTAAGCAAACGCCTTAAGCTGCCTGAACTAGTTACCCTAGAGCTTTTCGCCGCAACGCCAGCAGTACTCCGCTTCCGGATTGTGCTCGGTGGCCTGGCACACGTGGCAGATTACTTGTTTGTACATGGGCGCAGCTTTACTAGGAGTAGCCATTTGGGCCGATACTATACCGGTAGGCACGGCAATGATGGCGTATCCCAAAATCATCAGAACGGAGGCCAGCGTCTGACCGAGCACTGTTACGGGTGAGATGTCACCGTACCCGACAGTTGTAAGCGTAACAATAGCCCAGTAGATGCTCTTTGGAATGCTGGTAAATCCGTTTTGCCCGCCTTCTACCACGTACATCATCGTGCCGATAACTACCACGAGGGTAAGTACGGCCGTCAGAAACACCAGGATTTTGAAGCGGCTAGCTTTAAGAGCAAGGACAATGAACTCGCCTTCGCCAACAAAACGCCCCAGCTTGAAAATGCGGAATACCCGCAGAAGCCGCAGCGTACGGATAACGATAAGGTATTGACTACCTGCTAGAACTAGGCTAACCAAAGTGGGCGCAATGGCCAAGAAGTCAATAATGCCTAGTAAGCTGAGCGCATACGTGAGTGGGCGGCGCACTACCAGTAGCCGAGCTATGTATTCAACGATAAATAAGCCGGTGAAAAGCCATTCGACGGCCCGCAAATAGGGTCCGTACTGGGCGTTAATGCTTCGCACACTTTCCAGCATCACAACCAGTACGCTGAGCAGAATAGCTATTAACAGTCCAATGTCAAACGCTCGTCCGGCAGAAGTATCCGATTCGAAAATAACGCTGTAGGCTTTCTGTTTCCAGCCGACGGCCAATGGCGGAGAAGGTGCTTCCATACGCTAGCATAAAGCTCTGCTTACGGCTAGTTTGCACTCTGAGGTTGGCGAAATACGCGCTGACTTCCAAAATACACCAGCAAGCCCAAGCCAAGCGTAGCTAATCCATACAGGGTTTCGGTCGGCTTATCCTGAGCTATGAAGCGCAGCGTCCAGCCATTGAGCAGCAGGAACAGTAGCGGTGTGAGAGGATAGCCCCAAGCTTTGTAAGGCCGTGGCAGCGCTGGCTGGCGTACTCGGAGAATGAATAGCCCCAGCACCGTTAGGAACGTAAATAAGTTGAGTACAAAGCCCGCATATACTACTACCTGCGCAAACGAGGCCTGAAGCACGAATAGTAATGTAAGAGCGGTTTGAAAGATCAAAGCCCGCACGGGTACGCCGCCTGGGCTCCGGTAAGCAAGAAACCGCAGGCTGGCAAGTCCTCCCCCATCACCTGCACAATGCGAGGGCCAGCAAAGATCATAGAGCTGATAGTGGAGACAAGCAACGCCGCAATGAGGCCGCCCATCAGCCTCCCTCCTGCCGTACCAAATAAGGATGTAGCTGCTACAAACCCTACCTCTACTTGTCCCTTCAAACTCGTAATGGGAGTTGAACGCAGAAAAATAAAGTTTAGTCCTATATATAATAGGAGTACGGTACCTGTACCGATGAGTAAGATGCGCGGCAAATTACGCTGCGGTTGCTCTATTTCCCCTGTGAGGTATACCGCTGCATTCCAGCCGGAATATGCGTAGGAAACGAAGATGAGCGACACGGCAAAGGCAGGACTAAGAAGTAACTGCCACTCGGGCGAACCTTGGGGCGTGAAGACTACTGGCTGGGGAACCGCAACAACTAACCCGACCCCAATGAAGCCAACTAGGACGGCTACTTTGACAAGTGTGACGACTACTTGCAGACGGCTGCCTGCCCGACTACTACTGGCATGCACCCCAGCTAGAGCTAGCACCACCCCTACGGCAAGCCACTTGGGTGGTAAGGTGGGCCAAACGCTGGTGGCATACTTTTCGAGAGCCATGGCTGCCGCCGCCGTGGGAGCAGCAAAGCCTACCGTAGCCGACACCCAGCCTGAAAGGAAGCCGAGGGCAGGGTGATAGATGCGCGATAAGTAATGGTACTCGCCACCCGAGCGGGGCATAGCAGCAGCCAGTTCACCATAGCAGAGCGCACCGCATAGCGCAATAACACCTCCTACCAGCCACAACATCAGCAAGGCAAAGCCACTCTGAATATCAACCACCTGAAAGCCCAGGCTGGTGAACACACCCGTACCAACCATATTGGCTACTACAATGGCAATACCAGTTACTACGCTGATTTTGTAGGGCTTTACAGAAGTAAGGTTGGACATATAGGGCAACGTTTAGCGAGCTAAGATGGCGCAAAAACGCGTCATCCTGCCCACGGCGGGAGACTTCCTACAATAGAACGAGTCGCAAACACGACCCTTGCTCTAGTGGAAATACCTGCGCGCGGCTCAGGATGACGCGTTTTCTTATGGGTTAGAAGACCCTAGCTTACAGCAACTTTTGGCCGCTTATAGAGAGGCACCGTGCTGCAGGGCTCGCCATACATAATGCTGGACGTAACGGGCAACAGCTTCTGCATAATGGCGACGTAGGCATAGGTAGGCACCGGCTTTTCACCGCAGCCTTTCACTACCACCTTAGCGTCGCGATACTGCTCGATATCCACCTTGGCAATGGCCTCGTGAAACAAGTCTTGTTCCAGCGCCTCTAGACTACCGAATACGTAGCGGTGCGCATGGTTTTGTAGCTTCGAAGCCAGCAGCATATAAGCCCACGTGGGTACAATAGCATCGGCGGAGCAGATGATGGCAACGTTTTTACCATCGTACTGACTCCAGTCGTACGTTTTGATGAACTCGCGGAAATCCTTTTCGCGGAGGATAAGTCCATGAAACAGGTTTTCCTTAATGTCATAAACTACCCGCTCGCCCGGATGAATAAACTCCTCTAAGTTGAGCGTGGTAAGGGCGCTTTGCGCAACGCGGTTGATAAACTCTTCCATGGTATAGATAGAAGTGAGAGGCTGAAGACTGAGCCGATTTAGCGGCTTTGGTTGCTCACTAACCCTTTTTCGGGAGGCTAGCGGCTTTAGGAGTGGTGGTGTACACCTCCTTCAGATAAAACGGCTCGTAGTAAGCCACGCTCCGGAAATCCTGCCGACGATAAGCCTCCACTGCCAATGCACCAACGGCCACGGCCGATGGCTCAATGCCAGTGAGAAACCCCGCCCGCGGGTGCTCAGCAACGAGAGCCTGAAACTTGGCTGCCCCGCTACCAAAGAACAACAAAGACTGGTGGGCTAATTGTTCGGCCAAGGTGTCGGCATCCAAAATCAGAGGAGCTGGGGCCAGCACTTCGGCCCCCGTACACTGGTAGAGGGCCGCATACACTTCCATCCGGCGAGCATCCAACATGGGGCAGAATAGAAACTGCTCGGGGCGGGCCGTGACGCTAGCTACTTGGTGCGCCATACTCTGCAAGGTACTAATAGCTACTAGCGGAATATCCAAGGCGTAGCATAGTCCTTTAGCCGCCGCGGCCCCAATGCGCAACCCCGTATAGGAGCCAGGCCCATCAGAAACGGCTACTGCCGCCAGATCAGCCAGCGTGTGCAAAGAATTTTCCAGCAACTGATTGATGAGTACACTCAAGTGAGAAGAGTGTGACTTCTCTAGTCGCAACTCCGATTGCCCCACTAGCGCGCCCGTTTCCATGCGGTGTAAGGCAATAGAGCAAATGGGGGAGGAAGTTTCGAGGGATAGTAGCAGCGTGGACATAGTGCAAAGGTACAGCAGCTACCGGGAAGCTCGCTACAGTGCTTTTAGCTACCGCTTCTTACCAAAGCTTTACTACATCCTTCTCTATACATTTCTCCTTAGTACCTCGTCTAGGTAACCGTCAGAAGCAAGGTTATTCACTTGGAGTAGGCACAAATAAAAAGCAGCCCCAAGAAGAGGCTGCTTTCTGTGGTTCCCAATAAGCTGTTCCTTACTTCCCACCGGCGGTGCTGCGCTTGGCTTCGGGGCGGGTTTTAGCTTCTGCGGTACCCGGTTTGAGCAGTGCACCATACCGCAACGGGTCTTTGAGCACGTCCATCGCCATTAGGATGTTAGGGTCGTCATCAAAAGAAGCTTCCACACTTCCTTTCTGGAAGTAATAGCGCGACACAATCTCCTGCTCTAGCAACTCCCGAATTTCGGGTTTGAAGCGCATCAAGTCGTTGGCTTTATTGGTCGTTACCTTGCGGCGCATGGCTTCCAATTCCGTTTTCACGTCGTCGTAGTGCTTCTCGTCCTTCACTTTTTTGGTGAGGTCAGCCAGGGCTTTCTCCGCGTCGGTGCTGTAGTTGATGTCCTTATTTTTGAGGTAATCAACAAATTTCTGGTAGTCAGCATCCGTCAGCGCAAACTGCCGTGCCGGCGCAATGCTAGGATGCTCAGCTCGGTAGCGGGTAGCATAGTCAAACAGGTAGCTCTTTTGCAGTAGTACCCGGGTAATGTCCGCAATTTCGGGATCCTGCACCTCCACATCGGGTGCTACACCGCCGCCGTCGTATACCGTGCGGCCAGCCTGCGTTTTGAAAGCTGTACGCAAGGAATCGGGCACCTTGCCCAGTGTACCATCATCGGCACGGTGGCTGTAGTCAATTTCTTGAATGCAGCGCCCACTGGGAATATAGTACTTGGCCGTCGTCACTTTGAGCTGTGAGTTATAGCTGAGCGGACGAGTAGCCTGCACCAAGCCTTTACCAAACGTTCGCTCTCCTACCAGCACTGCGCGGTCGTAGTCTTGCAACACCCCCGACACAATTTCAGAAGCGGATGCCGAGCGATTAGAGGTAATCACTACGATTGGCATCTGCGTATCCAAGGGCGTATCCAAGGCTTTATAGGTCTTGTTCCAGTCCGTTACCTTGCCCTTAGTGCTTACGATATCCAGCCCCTTATCTACAAAAAGGTTAGAGATATTAACGGCTTCATTGAGTAGGCCGCCCGGGTTATCCCGAATGTCAAGTACTAGCTTCTTCGCGCCTTGTTCCTTCAGCTTAGAAACAGCCATGCGCACTTCCTTGCCGGCATCCATGGTGAAGCCGGTAAGCTGGAAGTAGCCCACCTCAGGCGTGAGCATGCCATAGTAGGGCACGTTATCGACCTGAATTTTATCACGGGTAATGTTTAGCTCCACTGGGGCATCCTGCCCGTAGCGGGTTACCATCAGCTTCACCTGCGAGTTGGCTTGGCCTTTCAGAAGCTTACTGATATCGGAGTTAGACTTCTTGTCGACGTTTACGCCGTTGATGGTCAGGATTTCATCGCCGGGGAGGAGGCCAGCCTTTTGAGCGGGAAAGCCTTCATAAGCGGCCTGCACGACCGTCTTGCCGTTGCGCTTCAACACCACCGCGCCAATGCCACCGTACTGTCCGGTAGTCATCGTGCGGAAATCCTCAATATCGTCCTCGGGAATGTAGTTCGTGTACGGGTCCAGCGACTTGAGCATGGCGTCAATACCCGTCTTCACCAGTTTGGCCGGCGGAATCTCATCAACATAGTACGTATTGACCTCTTTAAAGAGGGTAGCGAAAATGTCGAGGTTCTTGGCTATTTCGAAGTACCGCTCATTATCGGAGGCTGGGCGGAACGATACGAGTAGTGCGGCGCCGCCGAGCAAGGCAACAGCAGCCAAAGATTTTTTGCGCATAAAGGGGCTGGCAGCTAGTAAAAATCCTACGAAGGAGACGCCGCCCGGGCTTGCGGGGTTGCGTCAGTCAGCAAACGCTCCAGCCCTGAAATTAATTTTTTTTCGACCAGCGTGAAAGGCTTTTTTTCCTTCCCAGTATAGATGATAGCTAGCTGCCCTACCCGATGCCCACCGGGGGCCTCCAACAGGCGGTATTTGTTGAGTCGGTAGGCTTCCCGCATGAGGCGCTTAAAATAATTCCGATCAACGGCCCGCTTAAAATTGCGTTTACTAACGCTCACCAGTACTTGTGGAGCATCAGTGGTAGCATCTGCGGTAGGAAGCCACACTATACGCAGGGGATACAAACCAAAAGAAGAACCCCGGCCGAAAAGCTCGTCGATGAGCTTTTTGCGACACAAGTGTTCTTCTTTCGGAAACGAATAAGAGCGCGCGCCCGGCGTAGAGTTTACCATCGTCAGGAGCGGTGCGGTAGGCGCCGTCAGCGGCTTAGCGCTTATGACGACCTTCGTCGGATACAGTCAGGCGCTTGCGGCCTTTGGCACGACGACGAGCAATTACGCTGCGGCCGTTAGCGGTTTCCATGCGAGAGCGGAAACCGTGCTTGTTGCGGCGTTTGCGCTGCGAAGGCTGAAAAGTACGTTTCATGGTATTGTTAAGTGGCTCAGTGACAGGTAAGGCCGGCAAAGGTAAGAGTATGTTTCGGAAAAGACAACGCTTAGGCTTGCTTTTTCCACTTTTACTATCCTCCTCCTCGGCTACCCACCATACAAAACCCGCACTGTTTTATGGTGGAAACCGTATGATAAGCCGGGCATCCCGGCCCGCAATTTGTAGCTTTACGTCAGGTTTACCGGCTGTTGCCGTTCCGCGCTTCCATGATCCACTATTACGCCTCTTTTGAGAACCCGCTTACTTTCTACGTGCAGATACAGATGACCTTTGAGGTAGCCGCTGATGCTACCCAAGCACTGGAACTGCAACTTCCGGCCTGGCGCCCGGGCCGCTATGAGCTGCAAAACTTTGCTCAGAAGCTACAACATGTTGTGGTGGAAGATGCCGCATCGGGCGAGCCACTACCCTCGCGTAAGCTCACGAAAGACCGATGGCAGGTAACGGAAGTTGCCGGCCGTACCGTGCGGGTGCGGTACAACTTCTACGCGCACCAGATGGACGCTGGTGGATCTTGGCTAGACGAGACCCAACTGTACCTGAACCCAGTGCAGGCCTTTATGTACATTGAAGGCCGTGAAAAGGAAATGTGCCAGCTCACGCTCGACTTGCCAGAAGGCTGGCAACTGGCCTGTGGTCTACCCCAGAGCGGACCTAGTACCTTACAGGCCCAAAGCTTTGACCACCTAGCCGACTCCCCTCTGATTGCCAGCCCCACGCTGCAGTATCGCAACTACGAGGTCAATGGTCTTCCCTTCTACATCTGGATTCAGGGTGAGTGCCCAGTAGATTGGGCGCATCTTGTAGAAGACTTCCGGGCATTTAGCGCCGAGCAGTTAGCGTTATTTGGCTCATTTCCGGCCCAAGACTACCACTTCCTCAACCAGATTCTGCCTTACAAGCACTACCACGGGGTTGAGCATCTCAACTCCACCGTAATTGTGCTGGGCCCTGCGGAGCTGTTGATGACGGAAGGGCTGTACAAAGAATTACTAGGCGTGAGCTGCCACGAGCTGTTCCACGCGTGGAATATCAAAAGCATTCGGCCCGCCGAAATGCAGCCGTACGACTACGCCCGGGAAAACTACTTCCGCACCTGCTTTATAGCGGAAGGCATTACAACCTATTATGGGGAGTATCTGCTGGCCCGGGCAGGGGTCCGCACTGCGGAGCAATACTTTCAGGAGCTGAATATTGTGCTGCGCAAGCACTTCGACGATTATGGCCGCTACCACCTCTCTGTGGCCGATGCCAGCATGGACCTCTGGCTGGATGGCTACAAGCCAGGCATCCCCGACCGTAAGGTTTCTGTGTACCATAAAGGAGCGCTGGTAGCCCTATTGTTGGACCTCACTCTACGGCAGCTTTCGGGTCACAAGCGTAGCCTAGACGACGTTATGCGCCGCCTTTGGGAAGATTTCGGCAAAACTGGTGTAGGTTACACCGAGGACGACTACATCCGCATTGTGCAGGAAGTAGCAGGGCGCGATATGCAGGCCTACTTCGACAAGTTTATCTATGGCACTGCTGCACTAGAGGACCCGCTCAACCGTGTGTTAGGCTTTGTGGGCTGCCGGTTGCGCATTGAAGAAAATGCTTCCACTTCCGAAGGCATGTATGGCTTCCGGGCCGCAGTTAGAAATGAGCGGACTCTAGTAACCGACATTTTACCTGATGCTCCCGCTGCCCTAGCCCTTACCGTAGACGACGAAATAGTGGCCGTAAATGGCCGCCGTGTCGATATGAACCTGCACAACTTGCTCAGTGACGGCGCAACCCAGCACGACGTGACGGTATTTCGTCAGAACCGGTTGGTGACAGTACCGTTAGTAGCTGATGCTGGCCAACGCTTCTGGCAGAAAATCACGATTGAGAAATTATCCACTACCACGCCAGAGCAGCAAGCCAGCTTCCAGCAGTGGCTAAAGCAAGAGTTTTAAGCGCCACCCGTAGTTGAAAAAAGTCATGCTCCGGCTGCGCACCGTCGCTAAAGTTTTGCCCCTAGCTGTGGCCTTGCCAGCGTGCACCTTGCGGATGCAGCCGGCCGAGAAGCCACGGCCTGGTACGCTGGTGCAGTTGCCCAAGCCACCCGTTCCCCCACGCATCTACCGCCTGGAGCACCTCGACACTCTGGTGCAAGTGCCGGGCCGGGTACTGCGTATTTACCCGGCTGCGCGGCCAATCTACGAGCAGCTACCCGCTCCTACGTGGGTTGCTTCCAAGCCAACATCGGCTGAAGAAGAAGAATCTTTTCTTGATTTTACGGTAGAAGAGAAGCGCCGACTGGCACAGGCAGGCCCTCGAGTGCAGCGCACGGGGCGTTTGCTACGCCTTCGGCCCACGGCTGGGCGCGAAATACGCCTCGTGAATATTCCGGCGGAAGATGAGCGAAACGTTTCGTACGAGTATCTAGCAAGCCTACCGCACATCCGGCAGTGGCTGCTGTCGGTGCACTTGTATGAGGGCGGCTACTATATGTTGGTCGATCAGCGTACGGGCCACCGCACTCAACTCTTGGCTCCGCCAGTTATTTCCCCAGATGGTCGGCATTTCGTGTGTGGCAACTCCGATGTTCTAGCACGCTTCGAACCGAGCGGGCTCCAGCTTTGGTCGGCGGAGGGTAGCAAGCCCGAACTGCTCTGGGAACGGCAAACCGACTGGGGCTGCACGAACCCGCGCTGGCTCGACAACAAGACCATTCTATTTGAACAGGACTTCTTCGATAAAGGCGACGTGGACACCCGCGTAGTACGGTTGAAAGTAATCCCCTAGCTTATTGAGCTAAGAGTTTGTTTCATACAAAAAGCCCTTCCTACAGTGGCAGGAAGGGCTTCTTTATTCGCATGCGCAAGCCGCAATTACTTTTGGTTTTGCTGGCTAGGATTTGGATTGCTGCGAGGCTTATTGGTCCGGGCTGAGCGCACTGTGTTGAAGTTGCCACCTGGGGTATTGTTCTTAATCTGATTACCACTTTCCGTAATCATATTTTGGTTCAGGTTCTGAGTCTGGTTACCTCCGCTGTTCGAGTGGTTACGGGTTTCCGGATCTACCGGGGCCGCATTGGGCTGCATAGCGTCAGGACCTTGAGGAGTATCTTGCAATTTATCGGAAGGCTTATTCTCTTGATTTTTCATGGCGGTGGGTACTTAAGTGAAAAAATCTACTCTCTTGTACCGCATTACTTTCTGCAAGGTTGCCAAAATCGAACGGCCCTCTGCTTCAGAATTCATCCCGAGGCAGAGGGCCGTATACCGTTGCTGTTGAGCTTTATGCGTTCTGCACTGCCGTAGCGGGCACCACAGCCACAAGGTCGGCAAACTGCTGTTCGCGGGCTTCAATTTCCTCTTGGCTTAGGTTGAGCAAACGCTCCGTACCAAACTTCTCCACGCAGAAAGAAGCCATAGCCGAGCCATGAATAACGGCGCGCTTCATGTTGTCGAAGCTGATGTCATCGGTAGCAGCTAGGTAACCAATAAAGCCACCCGCAAAAGTGTCGCCTGCGCCGGTAGGGTCAAATACCTCTTCTAGTGGCAGCGCCGGAGCATAAAACACCTTGTTTTTGTGGAAAAGCAAGGCACCGTGCTCCCCCTTCTTAATAATCAGGTACTTCGGCCCCATACCCATAATGATTTTGGCAGCTTTCACCAGCGAATGCACCCCGGATAGCTGACGAGCTTCCTCGTCGTTGATGCTGAGCACGTCTACCATTTCAATGGTCGTCTTCAACTCGTCGAGGGCTACATCCATCCAGAAGTTCATCGTATCCATCACAATGAGCTTTGGCCGATTCACCAAGCGCTGAATAACGAGGCGCTGAATTTGGGGCGTGAGGTTGCCCAGCATCAGATACTTGCAGTCCTGGTAAGAATCGGGCAGAATAGGGTCGAAATCGGCCAGTACGTTCAGCTCCGTGGCTAGCGTTTCACGGGAGTTTAGGTCGTTGGAGTATTTCCCCGACCAGAAGAACGACTTTTCACCCTGTTTGATCTGCAGGCCTTCCGTGTCTACGCCGTGCTCCTCGAGCAGTAGGATATCAGACTGCGGAAAATCGTCACCTACTACGGCTACCAGCTTTACCGGCTTAAGCGAGTAGGAGGCCGACAGGCCGATGTAGGTAGCGGCGCCACCAATAATTTTGTCGGTTTTGCCGAAGGGAGTTTCCAGGGCGTCGAAGGCCACCGTGCCGATAACAACCAGGCTCATAAGCAAGAGGGGGAAAAGTGATTCATGCAATTGTACAGTTGCGGGTGCAACACCACAAATATCCAAATCCTTCCGCAGAAGGGCGAAAAAGAACGAGGTATACCCGAGCTGATAAAAAAAGGCCTCTCCTTACCAGGAGAGGCCTTTTCGGTGGGTAAGTAATGGGGCTCGAACCCACGACCTTCGGAATCACAATCCGACGCTCTAACCAGCTGAGCTATACCTACCGTGTTAGGTATTGGAGCGACAAAAGTAGCCGCCGGCCGGGGATTTGCAAAGGTTTAGCAAAGTTTTTTTCTAAGTTTTTGCTAACTCCCTACTCCCCTTGTTGTAGAGTACCCGCCTTTGCCGCCAAGATTACCCGTACCTTTGTGGTTTCTAATGCCTTTTTGCCATGTCTGATACGCCGCAGCCTCTTTCCTTCGCCGACTTCAAGCTTAATAAGCAACTTCTCATGGCCGTGGAGGAGGCCGGCTTCGACCAGCCTACTCCCGTGCAGGAGCAAACCATCCCGTTATTGCTGGCCGGCCACGACGTGCTAGGTATTGCTCAAACGGGAACCGGCAAAACTGCGGCTTTTGGGTTGCCTTTGCTGATGAAGGTAAAATATGCCCAGGGTACCCACCCACGGGCCCTCGTGCTGGCTCCTACCCGGGAGCTAGCCATGCAACTGGAAGGCCATATAAAAAAGCTGGCCGTTCATACCGACCTACGCATTTTTGCCATCTACGGCGGCCTAGGGCCCAAAACTCAGATTGAAACCATTGCCAAAGGCGTTGATATTCTGATTGCGACGCCCGGCCGCCTCATGGAACTGTATTTGAAGGG
Source organism: Hymenobacter sp. AT01-02 (assembly GCF_000961955.2). NCBI lineage: Bacteria > Pseudomonadati > Bacteroidota > Cytophagia > Cytophagales > Hymenobacteraceae > Hymenobacter > Hymenobacter sp. AT01-02. The sequence continues at coordinate 17,805 of NZ_JZIR02000058.1, read as the reverse complement.
CGATTTGGTGCTGAAAGAACTGAAGACATTAGTGCTGGATGAGGCCGACAAGATGATGGACATGGGCTTCATGCCCCAAATCCGGCGTATTTTGGAGGTGATTCCGCGCAAACGTCAGAACGTGCTATTCTCGGCTACGATGCCAGATAAAGTGACCACCCTAAGCGAAGAATTTCTGGAGTTTCCAGTGCGAATTGAAGTAACCCCCGCCGCTACTTCGGCCCAAAATGTAAGCCAGAGCCTGTACGAGGTGCCCAACCTGCTCACGAAGATTAACCTGTTGGAGTACCTATTGCTTGACTGGGACACGTTCCACCGGGTTATGATTTTTACGCGTACCAAGGAACACGCCGAAAACGTAGCGAGCTTCCTCCAGCGCAAAGCTCACGGAGAAGTACGGGCCATTCATGCAACAAAGGCCAGAATGTGCGCATCAATGCCATGGAGGCGTTCAAGGCCGGCGATATCCGCTTCCTTGTTGCGACGGACGTGGCGGCCCGTGGCATTGATGTACCCCAGGTAAGCCACGTCATCAACTTCGACGTGCCATTAGTGTATGATGACTACGTACACCGCATTGGCCGTACGGGCCGAGCCCAGCATACGGGGGCAGCCATTACCTTCGCGAATGAGGCCGAAATGCACCACATGCAACGCATTGAGGAGCTAATTCGGCAGCCTATTCCGTTGCTACCACTGCCGCCGGAGGTAGAAGTGGCTAAGACCTCCTTTGAGGAGCAGCAAAGCATGGACCGCGAGAAGGACGAGCGGCGTAAGCGCGAAGATCCTAGCTTCCAGGGTGCCTTCCACGAGCGTAAAGAGTGGATAAAGCCGGGGGTAACCATTGATAAGCGGACAGGGCGCGAATACGTAGCTGGCCCCAACCGTAGTCAGAAAGGGCAGAAGGCAAACCCATCGAAGGGCAAAGCGTCCTCCCCTTCTGCCAAGGCCTTCCGGGCTGCGCAGGGCCGGGCCCGCAACCGCCGGAGCAAATAGCTCGGCAGCGCCTGAGAGCTATTGGGTGTGGTATACTTGCCGGTCAAGAGCGACTAACAAAAAGGCCGCTTCTACTAGAAGCGGCCTTTTTGTTTAGTCAGATAGCAACTCAGCTGCTATGCCTTATCCGTGGTTCAGCTACCGATAATGGTCGAAGATGGGGAGGTGACTGAATTTGATAGCCAACAGGGTAAAGGCTCCACCCCAAAACATGGCACTCCATAGCATGTGCACCAGAATGCGCCAGCGGGGTACGTGCAGTTGGGTAGCAATGACAGTACCCCCAATTGGGCTAAACAGAATGGGGGTCAAGAATGCAATGCCTACAATGCCGAAACGGCGGTAGATGCTGACAATGGTGCGACTCCGTCGGCTAAACAATGGCTTACCTTTTTCCGCGCGTTTACGCCGCTGGTGCATTGCCCATGCCTTTCCCAAGCCTGAAACCAACAGGACAGTTGTCATCATCCCGGCCACGGAAAGTATCCAGATGAGTTGGGGCGCTACGCCCGCGGCTACGCCTGCAACGGGCGCTGCCACGAATTTGAACATGCCAATGGCAAAAACGGAAGCGTATTTGAGCAGAGTAGGTACCACGTTTGTTAAATCTGAACTACCCGATGCTAGAGAAGCGGCGCGAAAGTTGGGAGGAAGCTAGTTAAGATAACACCCCACCACCAGAAGGGTTCGACTGGGCGAGTTAGCCCTTTGTTATCTTCTCTATGAATAACGGCACTGCCTTGCAAATACCTTACCGGCTAAGCAGTAGTCCATCAAATAGTTAGAGCTTACTACCATATGATAAGTCGCCGGCATCGCCCAAGCCGGGTACGATGTAGGCCTGCTCGTTCAAATGGTCGTCGATGGCAGCCACCCAGAGGTTGGCTTCGGGCACTTCGCGCGTAACGTACTCCACGCCCTGTGGGCTGGCAATAACGGCCGCAATGTGCACCTGCCGGGGCGTGCCAAAGCGCAGCATAGCTCGGTACGTCTGCACCAACGACTTACCCGAAGCGAGCATGGGGTCAGCCAAGATAAGCACCCGCTCATCAAGACTAGGAGCCGATAGATAGTCGACCTGCACTTGTACCTGGGCGGTACCCTCAATGCGGTACGCCGCCGCAAAAGCAGAGGGCGACTGATCGAAATAGTTGAGGAACCCTTGGTGAAAGGGCAGGCCCGCGCGCAGTACCGTAGCAAGCACCGGAAAGTCGTGAAGTTGCTTGCTGCTGGATTCGCCCAAGGGGGTTGTCACCGTTTTATCAGTGTAGCTCAACTGGGAGCTGATACGGTAGGCAATGATTTCGCCGAGGCGCTGCAAATTGCGGCGGAAGCGCAGGGAATCATGCTGCACTGTTACGTCGCGCAGTTCCGCTAAGAAGTGATTGGCAATGGAGGGCTCGGCACAGACAATGTGGACGCGGCTAGAGTCGTATAGAGGCTCCGCTGGCTTGGAAGGAGCGGCGGCGACGGGAGTAGTGGCAGGAATAGGCTTCAGCGCATCCATTTCAGGTACCAGGGGCGTTGGGTGAATGATAAGGCCGCGTATGGCACGGGCACGGCCCCGAAATTGGCGAAAAAACGGGCAATAGACGGTATCATTCCGCCTTCAAAATCAAGAATCAGCTCCGGTGTGCCGGCGTAGCGACGGATTTGCGAGTCGAGCAGCAACACAGGAGCGCCTACTTTCTTCCCCGCCTCCGAAGCCGCCGCAAACAGATATACTAAGCGGGTGCGATAGTGCACAAACAGCGCCCCAGCCAGTAGCTCATCCGTTTCGGGCTGGCGCACTTCCAGAACCTGTAATACTTGCTGCTTACGTAAGCTTGTCACTAAGCGCCGCATTATGCGGTAATGACGACTGCGGAGGCCGGCGGCTTTTCCTTTCGTTTGCTGGAATAACGTCAGTACTGGCTCCGCATCGTCCGTTGCCGTGACCAGGAGCGGCACTATGGCCGCTTCATTGAGACGCAAACGGCGACGGTAATCAGCGGCGTAAGCAGCCCGCACTGTGGCGTAGGGCTGGTCGAGCGGTAGGTGGTAGGTCTGGCGCGTTTGCCAGGTTAAGCTTGGTTGCCGTGTCGGTGCGGAGTCTTGTAGAGAGAATATGCCATTAGCGTCATTTAGCTGGGTATAAAAGCTGGTGTAGTGGCCTGCTATGGTAGCAACTCCCCGGAGCAGTGGCCAAGCGGCTCCAAGTATACCCAACTGCTGCGTAAAGGGCGGCTGGTAGACTTGCTGGCCCCAGGGCCGCCATTTCACAGGCAAGGGCCATAGGCTTAGGTAGCGGCCAGTCTGCTCATCTACTTCCACTAGTGCATCCCACCGGCCGGCGGTGGCCTGCAACCACCATGAGCACGCGTAAGGCACCACTTGCTGGGCCGAGTGTACGCACGCATCCCAGGCAGCTAGGTCAATTTCGGAATAGCGGAGCAGGCGCGGCAGCATAATACCAAAGGTAGGCGCGGCGGCGTTGTAACGCAGATTTTCCCGTGGTGTACACCTCATACTGCCCGCCACGCGCACTCTATCTTCCTCATCTAGCCCGAAGTAGCATCCCATTCTTGCGCTAAGTCCGTAGGTTTGTTGTCCCGCTCGCCGGCTCTTGTATAAGCGGCTCTGTTTATGAGAAAATCCTACCTTCTAGTATCAGGCCTTTCGGGTCTGCTCACGTTATCAGCCACTGCCCAGGACACCCCGCCTACCCGGCCTATCGACGGACAAGGCAACTGGCTAACCTATGACGACCCGCCCAAGGAGCCGCGTCCGGTCAAATCAGCGAACTGGAACATCACCTCAAAAGGGGAGGCTAAAACAACAATGGGTACGACGTACGTACCCTTGGACGCCGATATCTACCGGCTTATCGACCGGTATGCGATACAGTATGGAGCTGATTCGTTATCCGACCTGCACACATCGGTACGACCCTACACGAGAGCATCGGTAGCGCGGTTGGCGGAGCGTATTCTCCGCGATTCAACAGCGGGTTTGTCGCGCCAAGACCGCTACAACATACGCTACTTGCTGCGCGACAACTGGCACGATGCCCGCCAAGACTCGGCTATCAACCTGCGCGAGAAACCTATTTTAAAGCACTTTTACGAGCGGCGCTCCGACTTGTACAGTGTGGAGCTGCCCAATTTTTCACTGCGTGTAAACCCAGTTTTGGGCTTAAGTCTGGGCAACAGTGATGGTAGCAAGAGCTATAGCTTCCTGAACACTCGCGGCGTACAGGTAGAAGGTACTATCGACCAGCGCCTTGGTTTCTACACCTTCCTGGCCGATAATCAGATGGCTGTGCCAGAATACGTGCAGCAGCGTGTTGAGCGGGACCAGGCCGTACCACATGAGGGCTTCTGGAAGCCGTTCAAAGCTACTCCGGGTCAGTATGATTTTCTCTCGGCACGGGGCTACCTTACCTACGCAGCAGGTAAGCACGTTAGCCTACAGCTGGGCCACGACCGGAATCAGATAGGCAATGGATACCGCAGTCTTATTTTATCGGATTATGCGGCGCCCTACCTCTTTTTAAAGGCACAGACGCGCATCTGGAAATTTCACTACGAAAACCTGTTTGCCCAGATGACGGCCGACGCGCCGAATGTTGACGCTTCGTACGACCGAAAGTATTTGGCTTTCCACCATTTGAGCTTCGACGTGCTGCCCAATTTAAATGTGGGCGTGTTTGAAAGCGTAGTATATAGCGGCTATTCCGCTACCAACGACACATTATTAGTAACCCGAGGTGGCGTACAGCAACAAGTAATTCAGCCCCGTCGGCGTGGTTTTGAGCTGCAATACCTCAATCCTATCATCTTCTACCGGGCAGTAGAACAGGGTACCGGCTCCGAAGACAACGCGCTGCTAGGTTTAGATTTTAAATGGAACATTAAACGGCGGGTACAGCTCTACGGCCAATTAGTACTCGATGAGTTTGTACTCAGTGAGATTCGGGCTGGTGATGGCTGGTGGGCTAACAAGCAGAGCATTCAGTTAGGGGGCAAGTACCTTAACGTAGCAGGTATTCGCAACCTTGATATCCAGGGAGAGTTCAACTTCATTCGCCCTTTCATGTACGAGCATGAAGATAAGTTCCGCAACTACCAGCATTACCAGCAACCGTTGGCGCACCCTATGGGAGCTAATTTGTGGGAACTGATTGGCATTGTCAGCTACCAGCCACTGCCCCGCCTGAACGTGGTGGCCAAAGGATTTTATGTCAAGCAAGGACTCGACCCTAATGGCCAGAACTACGGCTCAAACCCCAATTTACCATACACCTCGCGCCCTCAGGAGTATGGCTTCCAGGTAGGATCGGGCGTCACCTCTTATCTTTTCCATGGTGACTTCACGGCTTCTTATCAAGCCGCCCATAATCTTTGGTTAGATGGTAAGCTGATTGTACGGCACCGCACGCTCGACCAGCCTGTATCCTATTTCACGGCCGGCACCGATGCCTTAGCCTCTGTGGCCTTGCGATGGAACATCGCCCAGCGCCTACACGAGTTTTAGGCCCATCATAGAAGAAACGAATACAGCTGCACGAGGCGAAGCGCCTTCTTCGTGCAGCTGTATTCGTTTTTTAGTACCTGCCCAACCATACAGCCTCCTTACAGCCCTTTCATGCGTCACGACCCCGCTTCTATATTCCTGTACCGCCCCGTCAATCAGCAGGAGTTAGATTTGATTGCCGCAGCGGGATGGACGGCTTTTCCGCTGCGTAGGCCAGAGCAGTCTGTTTTTTATCCGGTGCTGAATGAAACGTATGCGGCCGAAATTGCCCACGGCTGGGACGCGCCCGCCGCTGGCGTGGGCTACGTGCTACGCTTCGCCATAGACGCCGACTACGCCAATACATTTCCGGTGCAAAACGTGGGCGGCCAAGACTATGACGAGCTATGGGTACCGGCCGAGGAACTAGCGGAGTTTAACAGCTACATCGTAGGTCAGATTGAGGTAGTAGGTGTGTTCAAGGCCGACTAGCGCCTGTTGGGTGCAGCTGGGCACAGGCCACTGGGAATGCGCTACCTTTGCCGCTTCCAATGAAGACCTACCTCCGCATTCTGCAATATGCCCGCCCGTGGGCGGCTTTTCTACCGCAGTACCTACTGTACACGGTGCTAACTATCTTTTTCAGCATCGGCAACTTCACGCTCATTATCCCGCTGCTGAAGGTGCTGTTTGATACGACGGATAAAGTGCCGTTGCAGGCTCCTGAGCATTTACCTTCTTTCCGTCCTACCCTTCAGTGGGTTACGGATACTTTCAACTACTTCTTTGCCGATGTACTAGCGGCACGGGGTAAGCTTGGGGCTTTGGCTTTTGTGTGCGTGGTAGTGGTAATGTCGGTGTTGCTGAGTAATGTATTCCGCTACCTGAGTTTGCGGCTGCTGGCCAAAGTACGCGCCCGCGTCATCCAGAATTTGCGCCACGACCTCTATCACCGCATTATTGGTCTGCAGTTGAGCTTCTTCGGCAATGAGCGCAAGGGCGACCTAATGTCGCGCTTCACGAGCGACGTGCAAGAAGTGGAAACGTCCGTGGTCAACACCATGACGGCCGTAATCAAGGAGCCTCTGACTATTGTGGCCTACTTCGTGGTGCTGTTTCATATTTCGGTGCCACTCACGCTATCCACCTCATTTTGCTGCCTATTTCGGGTGGCGTAATTGCGGGCGTGGCCAAGCGGCTACGCACCCAAGCAAAGCAAAGCCAGAGCACCCTGGGAACTATGCTTTCAGTGATTGATGAAACGCTGGGCGGCATTCGGGTTATCAAGGCCTTCAATGCCCAAGATTACATCAAAGGCAAGTTTGAGGAGCAAAACAACCAGTATGCGCGCACCTCGCGGGCCATTGATAATACCCGCGACTTAGCTTCGCCCTTTTCGGAATTTGCCGGCGTTTCGGTGGTAGCCGGGCTACTGTACTTTGGTGGCACCCTGATCTTAGGCGGACAGTCGAACCTGAATGGCGAAACGTTTATTGGCTATGTGATTCTGTTTTCACAGGTGCTCACACCGGCCAAGGCTCTATCGTCCTCGTTTGGCAACATCCAGCGCGGCTTGGTGGCTGGCGAGCGGGTACTTAGCATCATTGATACCGAACCGATGATTCGGGACCGGACCGATGCGCAGTTGCTACCGGCCTTTGAGCACCATATTGAACTCCGCAACTTGCAGTTCGCCTACGGTGATACCCCTGTACTACAGGACATCAACCTTACCATTCCCAAAGGAAAAACGGTGGCGTTGGTAGGACCCAGCGGCGGGGGAAAAAGTACGTTGGCCGATTTGCTGCCACGTTTTTATGACCCTACCGGCGGACAGTTGCTCATTGATGGCCACGATGTACGCGACTGCACTATTCACTCCGTGCGCGACCAAATGGGCATCGTAACTCAGGAAAGCATCTTGTTCAACGACACCATCTTTAACAACATCCGTTTCAACACTCAAGCCACAGAATCGGAGGTAATAGAGGCCGCCCGCATTGCCAATGCCCACGATTTTATCATGGCCTCGCCGGAGGGGTATGCTACTATCATTGGCGACCGAGGCAGCCGGCTTTCGGGGGGGCAGCGCCAGCGCCTGAGCATTGCCCGGGCCATCCTACGCAATCCTCCTATTCTGATTCTGGATGAGGCTACTTCCGCGCTCGACACGGAAAGCGAGAAGCTGGTACAGGAGGCATTAACCCGTCTCATGCAAAACCGAACCTCACTGGTTATTGCCCACCGCCTCAGCACGGTGCAGCACGCCGACGAGATTGTGGTACTCCAACACGGCCGCATTGTGGAGCGAGGCACGCACGAAGAACTGCTGGGCCGCGAAAACGGCCTGTACAAGCGCCTAAGCCTAATGCAAACCAACAATGCAGCACTAGTCTAATTTGCAACACTACCACCACACGGCGCGTCTTAGCCAAGCAGAACAATACGCCGCACGCAAGAGTAGGCAAAGCCCTATATTTAGTCCGTTAAGTTGGCTTCTGCGTACTAGGGCCAACGTTTCTTTCTTCACCTAGCCTTCCGAAATTCCATGCTTGCTCTCAAACGCCTCGTCACAATACTCGTAATGGTGTTCCTGCTGCTGGCTCTGCTGTTGCTATTGGTTCCCTCCGTGCAGGCCTCTTTTGCTGGTATATTTGGCTCTCCCCAGGGGCTATTTCAGGGCCTCTTTATCACGGCGGTTGTGCTGCTAGGCTTGCAATTGATTACTGAAAATCTTGACAGCGTAATTTTACGTCGCGACGTAGCAGCCCGCGAAACCAAAATCAACGAGCTTAAAGCGCGTCTTTACGATCAGCAGATGGAGCAGCAGCGCGCCGCCGACCGTCCTCAGAGCGCCCCGCGTACCGGCGTAACTACTTACCCTGAGCCGCGCACGCCCGTGTACCCCGAGTCTGACCCGAGCCTGCCGCACGCCCCCATTGATCAGCCTACTTCCACTACCCCACCGAGCAGCACGAACCGCCCGGTGCAGTAATTCTTCTCCGTGACCCAACCTTTGCTTTCTGACCTCATCCGGGCTGAGTTGACGGATGCCCAAGCCGTTCTCAACCGTTTCCTACAGGACCCTGCCCACATACAAGCCATCGAGCAGGCGGCGCGCTTAATGGCCACGGCCCTCACGCAGGGCGGCAAGATTCTAAGCTGCGGCAACGGCGGCTCCCTCTGCGACGCACAACACTTTGCCGAAGAACTAAGCGGCCGCTACCGCAACGACCGTCGCGCCTTAGCAGCTATTGCTCTTACGGAGGCCTCGCACATGAGCTGTGTGGCCAATGACTACGGCTACGACTACGTGTTCAGCCGCTTTGTGGAGGCCCTAGGCCGCCCTGGCGACGTGCTGCTGGCCATTAGCACGAGCGGTAATTCTCCTAATATTCTGCGCGCGGCCGAAGCTGCGAAGGCCAACGGCATGGTGGTAGTAGGGCTTACTGGTAAAGATGGCGGAAAGCTAGCCAGCCTGTGTGATGTTGAAATTCGGGCTCCACACTCAGGCTATGCCGACCGGATTCAGGAAATTCACATTAAGGCCATCCACATCATGATTATGCTGATTGAAAACTTGGTGTCGTAATCAGGTTCATGTACACGAAAAAAGGCCACCCTGGGGTGGCCTTTTTCGTGCATGCAAAGTTAGACTTTATGTATACCAACGGACCAATGATATTAGTAACTTCGCTTTGCGTAGCACCCACTTAACCATTAGATCTATCCTGTTTCATGCTTACTAAAACCTACGGCTCTGCCGTGCAGGGAGTTAATGCTTATACTATTACTATTGAAGTAGTTGTATCACAAGGCACTGGTTTTTTCGTTGTGGGCCTGCCCGATAATGCTATCAAAGAAAGCCAACAACGGGTAGAGGCCGCTCTCAAGTTTAAGAACTACCGGATGCCCCGTACCAAGGTAGTCGTAAATATGGCTCCGGCCGATATTCGCAAGGAAGGCTCCGCGTATGATTTGCCCATTGCGCTAGGCATTTTGCACGCCTCCCAACAGCTTACTACCGAGCGGCTAGGGGAGTATGTAGTAATGGGCGAGCTAGCCCTTGATGGTGCTCTACGTCCGGTTCGCGGGGTGCTTCCTATTGCTATTCAGGCGCGCAAAGAAGGATTTAAGGGTTTCATTCTGCCCAAGGAAAACGCCCAGGAAGCAGCCATTGTCAACAACCTCGACGTCATTCCCGTCGATACCATGCAGGAGGCCGTCGACTTTCTAGAAGGTCGCCAAGTTATTGAGCCGGTGGTGATAGATACGCGGGAGGTTTTTCAGCATACGGCCAATCAATACGCCGCCGACTTTGCCGACGTACAAGGCCAAGAGAACATCAAGCGGGCTTTGGAAATTGCCGCGGTTGGTGGTCACAACGTTATCATGATTGGTCCTGTCAGATACAATAGAAAATGAGAATTCACACAAGAAGATGAGAATCTATTGTTATTAGAGAAACCTCTTGACAATCAGCACCACTAGCAACAGTACCCGATACTGTTGTTGGAGATGATCTTACTCAGGCTGTTATCCACTCCTGCATAGTTATGTATCCTCATATTGTACCAGAGTTTCCTGAGGGGCGAGAATACTGGATGGTCATGTGGGTCTATCTAGTCACCCTTGAAGAAAACGAGTACCGTTTTACTGTTGACTTGGCTGAGATAAAAGACGTTGATGTGGTCAGGGGTCTTAAACCTTATAATGCTACTAACTACACTGGCCAACATCGCACGGTGCAGGTTGGTCATGCGTTTCTTCCGCTTATGGAAATCGGAAGCATCTGGCACCAGAAACGGCTTGTTTTTTCTCCTGCTACAGGCCGCCACCCTGATACGACAATGGCTGTTTCTATAGCCGATTCACAGCAAGGATATAATATTCCTCTACACGCCCTGTCCCAAAGGATTGACCCTATTAGTCGCTTCCCTCCCTACAGACATCCCAACGGTTCCCTATTGTCTTCTCTCTGCTATGTTCTGGATAGCCAGGACTTTACGATTCGGAACGGCGAACGCATCGACCTGCTCATTCTACCTCCGGCCGAGATCTTGCGCTTCTACTACTGTGGTTCTGCGAACCTCTTGAAACAAGTGCTATCCAACGGCATACCGTATGAGCAGGTTTACTTGCGTGAGGCTACTCGCTATGACCCGGTGACCCAAGAACTCTATATCAGGATGCGTGGTCATCTCCGGGATTCAGATGCGCATTTCGTCGGCCGCCTCGCTGGTGACCAGACCGCTCACCAGGTAACCACAGAGTTAGGCAAGCGCATCCAGCAGAATCTCATCAATCATCGACAGAGCTATCTAGAAGCAGGCTTGCCTTTCACAGGCCAGACCAAGCTACACGTGACCGGCAAGTGGATTAAAACGCTAACTGACCCCAAAAGCTGGGCGTTCATGGTTTATACAATCGTCAGTTGTAGTGCAAAATTGCCCTATCGACACCTACACTATTACCGGGAGAACGACGCGAGCAAGACGCCCGACCCACTGCAGGTAGTCCAAGCGCCTGAAGGCGCGATACGCGAAGCAAGTCCACCGGCTGAGGGCGCAAGCATCAGTTCCACTGCTGCTGCCAGTTCGGAGTTTGCAACTGGTGACCTAGCGATGCTGACGCCTGCCGAGAAGAAATTTTTGCAAGCGCCTCCAGCCACGCGTATAGCGAAGGAGCAACAATTGACTACTACCGTGGGCTCTACTCCACATTGGTACGTGCAGCTACCTAGCTATACCGTTTCAGATGGAAATGCAGGATCCGTAGGGGACGTAGTGGGACCACTTACCACGGAGATTAATGATAACGAGCGGAAAGAAACAGGCACTGGTGTGACTTATGCTCAATTTCATCTGCTTACGGAACAGTTACGTGCTTTGACCATTGCCTGTTCCTATATCGATTACAGCAAAGCAGGCAACTCGACAGGAGGGAATTATTCCTTTGCCAACTATCTCGACTTTCCATACCCTCCGGTTTCAACATCGCCACTCATAAGCCGCTGGCTGCCGTTTCACTCGCCCAGAGAGAAAGACGTCACCGACAAACGGAGGCGCCGAGTGGTGGTTTTACAATTGGTTTATGGAGCAACGACGTTCTATCTAATCGAATGCGAAGCTAGAAAAACTGAAAACTTCAGCCGCCTCTTGCTCAAACCTAACACGCCGTCCTATAATCTGGAGGTTTTGCTGACTGAATTACTTACCCAATTAGCTGCACATAAAGGTATCTGGAAGAGAGCGTGGAAACACGAAAAATTAGCCGAACTCGATGTCGCCAAGCAGGCCATTCATCATGGTGCACACGATACCCCTGCGCAGTTGGCCGCCCGCGTAGTTGGGTATCTGAAAGAGATGTAGGGTTTTTCAGCCCGTTTGCACACTTAGCATCTCGGCAACGAACGCAGCTGGTAGGTGGTGCCGCTCGCTCAGAATGGCAGACAAACGGGTATTGGTGCTTCGAATGACCTCCTGCAACCGAAACGGCCACTCGTCCAGCAGCCAAACAGCTTGTCCAACGATGCGGCGTCGATCATCGACTCGAAGCGCCTCTATTCGATTCTCAAATCCTCCACTGGGTTGGTAGAAAGCCACGCCGGCATTCTCAGCCACCGCACGCTGGAAACGTTGCAAGCTGGGTCGCTTACTGCTCAACAGCATCAACACTTGGTGCAAAACATCAAAGTATTCATACTGGCATTGCCCCTCCGTCGAAACCGCTAGACGTTGATACCATTGCTGCTGATGGCTTAATAGCTGCGCGGGGAGCTGTTCTGACTGCAAGTCAGCCAAATCGGTGTAACAGCTAGTGCAGCAGCTCAAGGGGTAAGCTGCCAGTTCGTTTTTGCGGCCGATCTCGCCGCGATGAAACATGACTGGCCGTTCGCAGAACGGACATGCATCTAGCAGCCAGCAACCGCATTTTGGACAGCCGACAGCTAGTGCTAGGCGCCACCACCGCCGGTAATATGGGGTTATACCATCTCTGCGCAAACACGACGGGCAAAACTGCATCCCGTAATGCGTATAAGTCCGGTGATAGATTCCCAGAGGAAGGATCCAAGAAGCCGCGCCCTTAAAAAACGCCCGCTTAAATAGTAGCCCTTCGTAGGAGGCCAAGGTTGTTTGATAACTGCGAGCCGCGCTTATGCCTACTTTACGAGCCATCAATTGCCAGACCTGCGGATGAGCCATTCGATCCAGGTCTCGGTTCCAGAAAGCCAAGGAAGGCCACACGATCTTACAGAACGAATGCGCCTTCATGTGGTGCGCGTGGATATTTCTGAGTAGCCAGCTGGAGAGCAGTTCGTCTTCTTTGGGAAGTACGAATGCAGGCCAGCGATCACCGGAATCGAACGACATACCGTTTGGCTAGCGAACTAGAGTAAAGGCATAGGTATGTCTGGGTACTGCTCAGCAGACAGCCGCCCGTTAGTGACCAGTTCCGCTTTTAATTCCTTGCAGATCTTGATAGTAGCTTTCAAATACGACTGTTTTTTGCTCAGTATCTGCGAGGTCTGATACTCGTTTTCGGTAACCTCGGCCAGTTGTTTCTTCCGATCTTGCAAGGCTTGCCTCCTCAGCTGCAAGCTCTGCCTCTTCTTGTTCAAGCTCTCTCTCCTGCTTGTCAAGCTGGGATCGCTCGAAGGTAGTATGCCGTTCCTGAGTTGCCCTAATTGTGTGTTTAACTGCTCTAATTCGGCTTTCAAGATCTTCGTTGTACGATCGAACCTTGCCTGTAACGCTTTCGAGTCGTGCCTTGAAGTAGTCCACCACGCGGCTAAGTTGCGCTTCCTTTTGCTGAATTCTTCTTTCCAGTCGGCTTCTCCTTTCTCTAAGCTCGCGCTGTCTTGCCCGCACTGCTTTCTCAGCCTCGATACTCTTTCGCTGGCGCTCTTCAAGTCCTGCTCGATGCTCCTGCATTCTTGCATGTATGGCCTCTCCAAGTCGAGTATCACGCTCGTTTCGTCTCTGTTCAAATCCTCTCGTATAGTCCTGGCCCGTTGCCTCAGCGATTCGATATGCTTCGTTTTCTGCTGCCACGTCAGCTCTTCCCAGCACTCTTCTAACTGCGAGTACTGCAGCGTTAACTCGGTTAAGCCGGCACTTGAGCGTTTCCGCCCTTCCAGAAAGGCGTTCTTCGAGTTCAGTAGCCGGGATACTTCCGTCCACAAGTAAGTCGGTACCAGATGGCGTAAAGTGGAAGGTAGCTTGTAGGCCATTGTAAAGCCAAAAGGTATTAGAGGTGATCGTAAATAGCCGTTCGATACCGGCTGGGTCACAATGCCGGGGAATGTGAATCTCAATGGTATCAATACCATATGCCCGAAGCTTGGCAATCTTTTCGGGAGTGCAGCGGTGCTCGGCGTATATCTCGATTAGCAGGATGCGTTTGCCGGTGTCATCAAAGAAGATGACATCGGGCCGGGCCAGCAATACCCGTTGGCCTGATGATCATCGAAATCAGGATAAAGACGGCGGTCCTCAAACCCAATTTCTCCTTCCTCATCAACATAAATTGTCTGCTCAGCCACAGCGGAGGCGGCCACGACTTCCTGCGCCTCCGCTAACCGGGGCACCTTACCGGTATAGCCTTCCGGTATAGAAGCGTAAACGGCTGGCACCTTGACGCGTAGGCGGGCCAATAATAGTTGCTTGGCCTTGGCATGCCGGTAGGTTTCACTGCCGTATGCACAGGGACGTTCTCCTTCCGTAGGCTTGTGGGCAAAGTGTTTTTCATTCCACTTTCCTAATTTGGCTACCATAGGAAAGCCGCAGGAAATACACCGATAGATGCCTCGACTTACCGCGCGCTGAATCGGAATTTCTTCTCCGTTTTCATCCAGTGCATGATCACATTGAACTGTTGGCATCTCAACGGAGCATATTAATACGTAACATTGGGACTGTTATAAACATACTAACTTCCAATAAGATAACAGCCCTTCCCCACCCTAATGAGGGAGATTTAATCGATTGAGTTCTCCTACCATGTTGTACATAGGATCTCGCCGCACCCCTTCTGCTATCAAATCTTCGGTTAGGTTTATAACGTAGGCCCAGAGTTACATGTAATACACCCCACTACCCCACCTGAGAATATTCATGTTTACCATCGAAGAATTATACGTCAGCCGTTCGACGAGATCTGATATCGCACTATGCATATTTTCACCGTCCAACGTGCTCAACTGAGCAATGATATAATCACGCCCTTCCAACAAGCTTTTAGTTGCGAATGTGTACGCCTCAAAATAAGAGTCGGAACCCTCGCTCAATTTAACAGCTATCAATACACCGAAGACTAGTGCTACCCAAGGGTCAGTCATCCACAGATGCGATAATACATCTTGGTTTGGCGTACTTAGTACATGGCCGAACCCTACATTCCGAAAATCGCCAATCTGAGCATTGGCCCCTCCTTCGCAAATATTTAGAAAGAATAGTCGGCGCATTTCTCTCTCCACATGCACAGCAGCTATTTCTGTTAGGTTAACAGTTTCTGACCCTGACAGATAAAAATGAGATGTGTCAGGCTCGTAATTACCTAACTCTCCGTGCGAGGAAATCCATACTACATCATACTCATTAGATTGGTAGGCATCCATAAAGTCTTGCTTTGTGGACTCTCCCTCGCGCAGAATAGTCAAAGCAGCACCGGATCGTTGAAATAAATAAGCCAATACATCGCTCTCCAATTCAGAGGTCATGCTATTACCTTGCCACAACAATACGCTGCGAACACGACCTGTTGGTGCTTTGGGTTGCAGACTTACGTAGATAGGAAGGGTCATTCCTAATTCTTTAATCATAAGTGCCTGCAATGGCAAATGGTTAAAATTGAAAGCACATAGAGCAGTTAACGAATCTAGATCGAAAGACTTAATACTATTTAGGTTGTAATAGGCGCTCACAGTCTGTTCAAACTCCTCACCGTACTCATACATAGGGCGTCCTACCCCTTTAGTTGGCACAGGTATAACTTGATCCACATGCCCCCTAAGTGAATGCAATTGACTTAATGCCAAGTTCATGATATCTACCAGCTTAGGAATTTCCAGTCGCGTATCCTGCCTATGTATTATGGTACGCCCTAGAGCGCAATAGATCACCCCCTCCTCAGCGTTTGGAATTATAAATAGCATACCGTCTGGCAACTCTTGTTGTGCCCCCGGATGATAAAAAGCATTAAGTAAAATTGCCAATTGAGTAGAAGCTCCTTTTCGGCAAAGTTCGCCAACCAATTTTTCCAATGTATTGAAGAGCCGTGACTTTTCGTACGCAGCTTCCACTGGCTTGACTACTCGCGTTTCAACATCTGAGCTGTAGTTTCTAACTGCAGTAAGAATTTTTGCAAAATTCGCTTGTATCTCGGGATAGCTGGTGTCCACTTGGCAAGTCATCTGCATTTTTGCCACCAGGTGTAATCCAGGCTGGTTAATTATTAAATCATATAGGCGCTTGCGCAATGCGCGGTTCTGAAGTGTCAAAACAAGTTGTACACCCAGATGTAATTTACATTCGGGGTGTTTATTCCACGTCAGGTCTGCATACAATATTTCGATCAGTTCGAGCATTTCCGCTGCCAGAAGGGACTGCCCTTGACTTATAGCCCAGCCGTGAAGTTGCGTTGCTAACTGAGCGTTTACCTGCGTGGTAGCTCCTTCTATATCTAAAAGTCTAATGGCACCAGGCACAAATGCTGCACACTCCGTTAGCAATCCACCAAAAGCCTTTGAATAATAATATAGAGCCCCTAACCAACGGGCAATGATTTGTGAAATATCAATCACCGGGTAAGCCTGCTGATATTGAGGCGACATAAATCGCCATAATAATTCAGTATTAATTGAATACTCTTCCCCTAAAACAAACTTTTTCCCATAAAGCGATTGGGTAAAAGTATCAAAGTTTTCAGGTAATGCACCGAGCTGATTAAGTATTGGGGCAACATTAGCTCCGTGCAGTAAAATAAGCAGTTCTAATCCAAGGTGAGGCAGTACGGTTTCCGGACTATTCTTTGCGGCGGTGAGCCCATCAAAAATAAGTTGAATATGCTTTCGAAAAATAGCAATAGGTTGTTGAGCAGCGGTATCGCATTCTACGCTTAACAAAAGGGATATAAAATAAAATGTCTCACTTTCTGATTGTATGTACTCTCGCAGCCACAAGTTTTCCGCTTCTGCACTTGAATCATATCGGTTCGTATAAATAGTAGGAAATGCTTCTTTTATTTTCATGCGAGGAAGGGGAGAAAACAGTGTTTATATGCGGCGGCTGCCAGAGCAAGGGCATCGACGCGTGTGCTTGTACTAGTTGTTTGACACGCTACTGTACGTATACCGCTTGCGGTGCTAATAACGCGCCCCTGTACTGCATTTCCCACCTTGGCTGGTTGTGTACTACTATTTCTACTGCTGGCAGCGTATGTGCAGGCAGTCAACGCTTACGATATATGCGCTGGCCGGTAATCGCTGCCGGCCCGGCTTCGGTGAGCCTGACGTCTACAGGAAGTGGTCTTGTCAACGGTTACTGTGGTCGCTTCGCCGAATAAATTGTCGCCCTGGGGTTCCGTCACGAACTGGCCAGCCACCCACAGTTTGGGCTTCGTGCTGGCAATTACCCCATCGTATACTGGAAGTGTATGTACTTAGTGCAGACTGGCAGCTTCACTTAACCTTCAACCAAGCTTAGTAGCAAAAAACGTCCCTTTTCCGGTACCACCCTCCCTTGCCCGAAATCGATACCATAGAATAAGAAAAGTCGGTACCCGAAACTGGTTTCCGCAATCAAGGTACCGTAAATTCGTATTTTGCTTCTTTCTGGTACCGTTACCCCTCTCTTTTAATGAAACTCGCTACGCCCGCGTCAGCACCAGCGAACAAGTGCTGGACCTTCAACTTGACGCCCTGCGCCAGGCCGGCTGCGAACAGGTCTTTACCGATACTGTCTCGGGGGTGCAGGCCCACAAGCCCAGCTGGGAGCAGCTAATGGCATACGCCCGTCCTGGCGATACCATTGTCATCTGGCGGCTTGACCGGCTGGGCCGCTCCACCAAGCATCTGATTGAGGTGGTCGAGGACCTGAGCCGCCGCCAGCTGCACCTGATTTCGCTGCAGGACCCCATCGACACCACTTCGCCCGGCGGGCAGCTCGTATTCCAGATTTTCTGCGCCTTAGCCGAACACGAGCGAAACGTGCTGGTACAACGCACCCACGCCGGCCTGCAAGCCGCCCGCGCCCGGGGTCGGCAGGGCGGCCGGCCCCCGGGCTTGGCCCCGCGTTACCAGAAAATCCGCGCCCG
>NZ_JZIR02000057.1:0-23806 GCF_000961955.2 Hymenobacter sp. AT01-02 | reverse complement strand
CCTACTGCCATGCCTGAGTTTACCATTGGAATAGAAGAGGAGTTTCAGACCATCGACCCCGTAACCCGGGACCTTCGCTCCCACATGTCGGAAATTGTGGAGGGCGGTAAAGTGGTACTGCAGGAGCAGGTGAAGGCCGAAATGCACCAGTCGGTGGTAGAGGTCGGCACCGTTATTTGTCGCAACATTCAGGAAGCCCGCGAGCAGGTAACCTACCTGCGCAAAATGGTTATTGACTTGGCGGCGAAAGCAGGGCTACGCATTGCAGCGGCCGGCACGCATCCGTTTTCGCGGTGGCAAGACCAACCTATCACGCCCGATGCACGCTACGACAAGATTGTAGAGGAACTGCAGGAAGCGGCGCGCTCCAACCTAGTGTTTGGTATGCACGTGCACATCGGCCTTGAAAACCGGGAGCTAGGCGTGTACGTGATGAATACGCTGCGCTATTTCCTACCCCACATCTTCGCGCTTAGCACCAACTCTCCGTTCTGGGAGGGCCGCGAAACTGGCTACAAATCATTCAGAACCAAGGTTTTCGAGCGTTTTCCACGAACGGGCATTCCCGATTACTTTGGCAGCGCCAGCGAGTATGATGAGTACATAGCGCTACTCGTAAAGACGGGCTGCATTGACAATGGCAAGAAAATCTGGTGGGACCTGCGGCTGCACCCGTTCTTCGATACCATTGAGTACCGCATCTGCGACATGCCCCTGCGGGTGGATGAAACCGTAGCGCTGGCCGCCGTGATGCAGGCCGTAGTAGCCAAAATCTACAAGCTCAAGACGCAAAACCTCAACTTCCGCCTCTACCGTAAGGCCCTCATTAATGAGAACAAGTGGCGCGCTGCTCGCTATGGTCTTGATGGCAAGCTCATTGACTTTGGCAAGGAAACGGAAGTACCCACCCGGGAACTGATTATGGAGCTGCTGGAATTTGTGGATGATGTGCTGGATGAGCTGGGAAGCCGCAAGGAAGTCGAGTACATCCTGCAAATGATGGAAATGGGCACCGGGGCCGACCGCCAACTGAAGGTGTTTCGGGAGACTAATGACCTAAAGAAGGTGGTTGATTTCATTATGGCAGAAACCAGTTACGGACTGATTTAGTATTTTTGTCGGTGAACTCCGGCGGCCGCGCCGGAGTTTTCTATTTTTTCGGCTGCTCTCTGCTTTGGAATTCGCACCCCAAGCAGAAGCAGCTTTCACGTTGAGTACAGGACTCACGAGATTGAACCGACACTATGAAGCCTCTAAAAATTGCAATTCTAGACATGTACAACGACGCCCCCAACGAGGGTATGCGCTGTATTCTCCAACTTGTTCGGCAAGCCCAACTTTCCAGTCCAATTGCATTATCCTATCAGGTATTTAATGTACGCGCCAAGACGGAGCTACCCGGCCTAGAGCACGACATCTACATTTCCAGCGGTGGCCCCGGCAGCCCACTACCAACGGATGAATCCTGGGAAGAACCCTATTTCAAGCTAATCGACGACTTGCTGGCTTGGAACCGCACGGAGGAACGCAAGAAGTATGTGTTTCTCATTTGTCACTCCTTTCAGCTAGTTAGCCGGCACTTAGGCGTGGGTATGCTGAGCAAGCGAAAGTCCACGTCATTTGGTATTTTTCCGATGCACATGACAGCAGCGGCCCAGGCTGATCCGCTCCTACATACCCTCCCCGACCCCTTCTACGCCGTCGATTCGCGCGACTACCAGCTTACCCAGCCCAACATGGAGCGACTAACCGAGTTGGGCGTAGATATTTTGGTGATGGAAAAAGACCGCCCCCATATACCCCTGGAGCGTGCCCTGATGGCGCTGCGCTTCACTGAGGAAATATTCGGGACCCAATTTCACCCCGAGGCCGACCGCGAAGGTATGCTGCACCACTTCCGCACCGACGCCAAGCGCGAACAAATCATCGAAGCGCATGGCGCGGCAAAGTATGAGGATATGGTGCGCCTGCTGGAAGACCCCAACGCTATTGCTCTCACGGAGGCAGCCATTATTCCGCGCTTTCTGCAGCAAGCCATAGCGGCCCTCGCAGCGGAAGTGCCGCTGGCACAGTCTCGCTAGTAAGAAAGGCGAACCATACGGTTCGCCTTTTTTCGTTTTGGGGCGTAGATTCTGTATTCTGCGTGGCTGCTTGTCCCTTGTGCTACTCTTCTTCCCCGTATGATTCCCGAAATCCGCTCCCGCTATAACGATGCTTTCACGCCCGAACGCTACCAGGAGCTGCTGGGCACCATTGAACAGCAACTGCCCAATCAGCTGGAATTCCGCTTGGCCGAAACGCCCATTTTTGTGCCGGCCGCCCTACGCGAAAAACTAGTCCAAGCCGGCGAAAGCATTATTGACGTGCTAACGGCCCCAGACTTTAAGGACCGTACGGAACACGCCGTACCGCCCGCGCTACGCGTACCCAACGAAAATGCTCATACTACCTTTCTGGCCATTGACTACGCCGTGTGCCGCAATGCCGCCGGCGAGCTAGAGCCTCAACTAATCGAGCTGCAAGGCTTTCCCTCACTGTACGCGTTTCAGGACTACCTGCCGGAGGTGTACCGCGCCCACTTTCCCATCACCGACGCTATTTCTCACCTGTTTACTGTTCCTGACTCCCAGAGCTACCGGGCCTTCCTACGCGACGTAATTGTGGGTGATGAGGACCCGGAGCAGGTAATTTTGCTGGAGCTATTCCCGCAGAAACAGAAAACCCGCGTCGATTTTGCGCTGACCAAGCGCTACCTGGGCGTAGAGCCCGTGTGCCTTACCGATGTGCGCAAAGACGGCCGCCAACTGTATTATGAGCGAGATGGCCGTCGCATTCCCATCAAGCGCATTTACAACCGGGTCATTTTTGATGAGCTGGCCCGCTACCCCGACTTGCACACGGAATTTAAATTTACGGACGACGTGGACGTAGAATGGGCAGGCCACCCCAACTGGTTTTTCCGCATCAGCAAATACACGCTGCCCCTGCTTCACAGCCCCTACATCCCAACTAGTTACTACCTCGACCAGCTTACTACCTACCCCACCGACTTGGAGAACTATGTGCTTAAGCCCTTGTTTTCTTTTGCTGGCAGTGGCGTGAAGCTGGATGTAACGGCCGCCGAGCTAGATGCCATTTCAGACAAAGCCAACTACCTTCTGCAACGCAAAGTGCAGTACGAGCCAGTAGTGCAGTCGCCGGATGGACTAGTGAAGTGTGAAATTCGGATGCTATACGCCTGGCGCGACGCCGACCCGCGCCCGACCTTGCTTACCAACTTAGGCCGCCTTAGCCGGGGCGCCATGATTGGGGTAGACTTCAACAAAAACAAGGATTGGGTTGGGGGCACGGTCTGCCTGATGGAGTAAAAAGCACTTGGTCCACCGGTTAGTTGTGGCTACTTACGAAGGAAGCACAAAGAACAAATGTGGGTATATGGAAACACCAAAACCGTTAGGCGTTTACTGGAGACCTGTTCTAAGCTAGATTTCCTTGGCGCTTCGGCATGTGTGCTGCCGAGCAACACCCAGCGGCTTTCGAGCGTACACGTGGCACATTCCAACCCCTACGTACTATGTCTTCTCTCATCGAAAAAGGCGTTTCCATTTCCAAAAACGCCCTGTTCAGTGTCTTCCTAAACCGCGCTGGCAAACTTCTCGGCCGCCCATTCAAGGTGGTCATGGTACTGAACGAAGTTGCTAACAAGCTAGCAAGCAAGGACAGCGGCGACAATAAGTTCAAGCAACTGTTTGACGTGGCCTTCACCGTAGTGCGCCTGGTGCGCAACTATATCAGCGGCAATTACCGCGAAATCGAAACCGGCACTATCGTATCGGCGCTGGGCGTGCTGCTTTACACCCTTTCGCCCGTAGATTTGGTACCCGACTTCATTCCCGTGGTTGGCTTCCTTGATGACCTGGCTTTGTTAAGCTGGTTTGTGGAGAAGTTCCAGGGTGAAATAGTGCGGTTCCGGGAGTGGGAGCAAACCCACGCCGAAGACAAAACCGACGATATTCCGGCCGCTAGTGGTCAGCCCGTTTACGCTGCTTCTAACACCAATACCGAAAACGCTCCCGCCGTGGCTGAAATGGGTCACTCCTAATCTGAGCTTTTTTCTTGGTAGCACGCACTGCTTGCTCCTGTTACTTCAGCGCCCGGCCCTACCAGCCGGGCGCTTTTGTTGGTAAGCCGGCGGCAAAAGCAGCCAGCACCGTATTTTTGCGTCTTCTTTTCCTTGCTGACCACCCAACAGCACCTTTCAGTACGCGTCTATGAATGTACGTTCCAGGCTGGCTTTGCTGGCTCTCACCCTCCTCTCGGTTCTGCCCCAGGCCCGCGCCGATGAAGGCATGTGGCTTCCCTTGCTGCTTAAGCAGCTGAATGAAGCCGACATGCAGAAAAAAGGCCTTAAGCTCACCGCCGAACAGATTTACTCAGTCAATCAGGGCAGCCTGAAGGATGCAGTAGTGCAGTTTGGCGGCGGCTGCACCGGCGAAATCATTTCTGATCAGGGCTTGCTGCTCACCAACCACCACTGTGGTTACAGCCAAATTCAGAGCCACTCTTCTGTTGAGAACGACTACCTCACCAAGGGGTATTGGGCCATGAGCCGCGACCAGGAGCTGCCCAACCAGGGCCTCACGGCTACGTTCATTGTGCGCATGGAAGATGTAACGGGGCAGGTATTGGCGGGCGTGCCCACTACCAATATTCTGGAAGCCGAGCGCGAAAAGCTGGTGCTGGCCAACAGCCAGCGCGTGGCGCAGGCGGCCGTGCAAGGCACGCACTACCAAGCCTTTGTGCGCCCCATGTTCAATGGCAACGAGTACTATATGTTTGTCACGGAGGTATTCCAGGATGTGCGCTTGGTAGGTGCGCCGCCGAGCAGCATTGGCAAGTTCGGGGGTGATACCGATAACTGGGCCTGGCCCCGCCATACCGGCGACTTTAGCATTTTCCGCATCTACGCTGGCCCCGATAATAAGCCAGCCCCTTACTCCGCGGCCAATAAGCCCTTTAAGCCCCGCCATCACCTACCCATTTCCTTGGCTGGCGTACAACCCGGCGACTTCACTTTGGTATTTGGGTTTCCGGGTCGCACCAACGAGTACCTCACTAGCTGGGGCGTTGATGAAACTTACTCCCTTTCTAATCCGGCCAAGATTAAAGTGCGCGATGCCAAGCTGCGCATTTTGGATGCCGATATGAAGGCCTCTGATAAGGTGCGCATTCAATACGCCGCCAAGTACGCCAGCATTGCTAACTACTGGAAAAAATGGATTGGTGAAACCCGCGGCCTCAAAAAGCTCGATGCCGTCCGGGTAAAGCAACAACAGGAAGTGCAGTTTCAGAAGTGGGCCGAAAGTGGCGATGAGGCCCGCCGTGCGGCGTACGCCGGCTTACTCACCCAGCTCCAGAAAAACTACACTGCGGCCGGCGACTACACGCTGGCCCGCGACTACGTAAGCGAAGCCGCCCTGGGCGTGGAACTGGTAAGCTACGCGAATAGCCTGGCCTCTCTGGTGGATATGGCCGACAACAAAGCTACTCCCGCTGAACTGGCCGCCGCCACCGAGAAGGCCAAGAAGGGCTCCGTGGGCTTCTTCCGCAACTACAACGCCCCCACCGACCAGAAAGTGGCGGCGGCTTTACTCCCGCTCTATGCTTCGGGCACTCCTGCTGCCCTCCTCCCCGCCTACGTCAAGAACCTGCAGAAGCAATATGCTACTATCGGCTGGGCTGCCTACGCAGCTCAGCTCTACGGCAAGTCACGCCTGACGTCCCAAGAGTCGGCCTTTGCGGTGCTGGATGAGGTAGCCAAGGGCAACGTGCAGGCCCTGCGCCAAGACCCAGCCCTCCAACTTGCCCAAGCCATTGTGAGCACCTACCGCCAGCAGGTGCTCCCTACCTACAATGCGGCTACCGACAACATTGCCCTGCTGCAGCGCACCTATATGGCCGGCTTGCGGCAGCAGCAAACCGACCGCAAATTCTATCCCGATGCCAACCTGACCCTGCGTGTAGCCTACGGCCAGGTAGCTGGCTACGAGCCCGCCGACGGAACCAAATACGACTTCTACACTACCCTCGACGGTATTATGGAGAAGGCTGATCCTACTAACCCCGACTTTGAAGTGCCCGCCCGCCTCGCCGAGTTGTACCAAGCCAAAGACTACGGTCCCTATGCTTACAAAGGCAGCGTGCCCGTCGCCTTTATTGCTACAAACCACACCACCGGCGGCAACTCCGGTTCACCAGTTATTAATGGGCGCGGCGAGCTGATCGGCACCAATTTCGACCGCAACTGGGAAGGCACCATGAGTGACATCATGTTCGACCCCGACCGGGTGCGCAACATTACCCTTGATGTGCGCTACATGCTCTTTGTAGTGGATAAGTATGCCGGCGCTGGCCATTTGGTAAAGGAGATGACTCTAGTAGGTGGACCAAACGACGCGAACCCAGCCAGCAAGAAAATGGAGAAAGTGAAAGTAAAGCGCAAGCCGGTTAAGGAGAAAGCATAGCCTAGCACGCGCTTCTTTTTTGTTTAGAAAAAGCACCGCTTCTTCTGGAGGCGGTGCTTTTTGCGTAGGTTGGGGACATGGAGTTCAGTCGAGACTTTTTCTATCAGCTCCGCGACGTAGCAGCGCTGACCAACGGGAGCCGCACCCATCTGCGCTACTCCAAATCGGCACTGGAACTCCAGTATGAGTATCATACTAAAAAAGCCGTGAAAATCAGCCTACGCGAGCGGCTGCTGCTGCCGATGGTTCTTGTTGTTTTTGCGGTCCTTGCCTCCCAACTAACGTGGGCCGATACCGGCTTTGTAACGTGGTGTATTGGAATAGCTATCGTCTACACATTGGGAGCTTTTCGGAGCACGGTCCATCGTTTTCTACCTGCCGGGGTAATAAACGTAACCTATGAAGCAGGTGGCGCCGCATTTCACTTTGAAACGGTGGTTCCCTTGGATGGACCGCCTCCGTCCATTGGGCCTATGCTCGCGCTGGCTGATATCCAGGCCGTGCGCGTCCGAACCATTTCCGACGGGGGCGAACATGACCCAGTGTATGGCGTTGTGGATATCCGCCGTGCCGTTACCGCCCCCTGGGTGCTATTTGCGGAGTTGCCTACTCCTGCGGCCGCCTGGGAGCTAGAGCGCGCCCTTGTCCAGTTGGTGGGCCCTCTTGCTACTATTCCCAACACTAGTGCCGCGGCGTGGCTTGGTAAAGCTAGCCGCGTTGTTGCGCGCATCTATCAGCAGCTTCCTCATGTTAGAGTTCGTTTCCGCTAAATTTCTTCGGCGGCGTGTGGCCTCCTTCTTGCTCCTTGCAGGAATAGGACCATTATCCGTTTTGGCTCAGAATGCTCCCGCGGCTTCTACCGCATTACTGCTCCGCCCTGCCGCCGTGTTCGACGGGGAAACGCTGCACCAGGGCTGGGGCGTGTTGGTGGAGGGCGACAAAATTAAGGCGGCAGGACCGGCGGGGCAGTTAGCCGTTCCCGCTGGTGCCCGTACGCTGGAACTACCGGGCCTCACACTGCTGCCAGGGCTTATTGAGGGGCATTCTCACCTGCTGCTTCACCCGTACAACGAAGCTAGCTGGAACGACCAAGTACTACTAGAGTCGCAGGCTATGCGGGTGGCACGGGCTACCGCTCATGCCCGCGCTACTCTGGAAGCCGGTTTCACAACTGCCCGCGACCTAGGCACAGAAGGCGCCGATTACGCCGACGTAGGCCTGAAGCAAGCCATCGACCACGGTATTATTCCGGGGCCTCGCCTCTTGGTGGCTACCCGCGCCTTAGTGGCTACCGGAAGTTATGGACCCAAGCTGTCTGTGGATGTAGACGTGCCCCAGGGCGCTCAGGAAGCCGATGGCACCGATGGCATCATCCGGGCCGTGCGGGAGCAGATTGGCAAAGGTGCCGACATCATCAAAGTGTACGCCGACTACCGCTGGGGCGCCAATGAGCCCAGCCGTCCCACATTTTCACAGGAAGAACTAACCCTTATTGTGCAAACGGCCCGCAGCGCAGGCCGCCCGGTAGTGGCCCACGCCAGCACGCCGGAGGGCATGCGCCGGGCTACCCTCGCCGGCGTCCAAACCATTGAGCACGGCGACGCGGGCACGTCGGAAGTGTTCAAGCTGATGAAGCAGCGGGGCGTGGCCCTCTGCCCTACCGTGGCGGCTGGCGATGCTACCTCCCAGTACCGCGGCTGGCGCAAAGGCCAGGACCCCGAGCCCGAGCGTATTCGGCAGAAGCATGTGAGCATGAAAGCGGCCTTGCAAAGTGGGGTAGATGTGGCGGTAGGCGGTGACGTTGGCGTGTTTACTCACGGCGACAACTTGCGCGAGGCGGAGCAGCTAGTACAGGACTATGGCCTTCCAACGCTGCAAGTCCTGCGAGGCCTTACCAGTACCAATGCCCGCATTTTTCAACTACTCGACCGAGGCCGCGTTCAGCCGGGCTTACTCGCCGACCTCGTGGCCGTGGCCGGCGACCCCACCCAAGACATCAAGGCACTACGCCAGGTCCGGCTGGTAGTAAAAGGGGGTGTAATTATTAAGCAGTAGCCGCATATAGCACGTCATTCTAACCCAAGTGCGGAACCTGAATGCCCTAAAAAGGCCAACTCGGGTTCCGCACTTGGGTTAGAAAAAAGTGAAGTAGCACTTAAGTGTAGGTGTGGGCAAAACTCTACGGGCGCTCTATACCCTGCTGTTGTAGCTGTTCAGCGTACTTATCATAAATCTCCCGCAAGTCTTGGCCGTGCTTGTCGGCGTCTACGCCGATGCTGACGTTGTTGGTGTGGAAGCGGTGAAGGTGGCTGATGTGCGGGCAAATAACGGGGAGGTGGCCAGCCAGCAAGAAGCGCACGTAAAGGTCAAGGTCCTCAGCCATTTTCAGCTCTTCATCATACCCCCCCACCTCATCAAAAAGCTGACGGCTGTAGCACACATTGCCTTGGATAAAGTGTTCGGCCCGGAAGATAGCGCGTAGCATATCGGCGGGGGTATCAAACATCCAGGCGTAATAATCTTCGCTGGGCAGGTAGCGGCGTTCCTCATCTACCCGCAGGAAGTCAGCCACAAACCAGGGCCGGTCGGGGTTCTGCTGGATTTGCGCCGCGTAGTGATAAAGGGCGCGCTGGAGCAGCACATCGTCGTCGTCGAGAGGTACCAGCCAGCCGTCGGCCGGAGAGTCTTGCCGAATGAGCAGGTTGCGGGCCGGGCCAGGAAGTAGCTTGGTTTGCTGGGGGCGCACCCGGAGCGGAATACCGGGCTGCTGCGACGCTTCGGCTAGCCACTGGGCGGTATTGTCGGTGGAACCGTTTTCGCAAATGAGGTGGTCGAAAGAGAAATCAATGGGGGCCGAAACGGTGGCCCGCACGCTGGCTACGGCCTCAGGCAGAAAGTCGCGGCGGTTGTAGGTCGGGGTGATGACGGAGAAATGCATGCCCTGTATTCCGTCTACGTGCTGAAAAAGTTGCGCCCGCACCGCAATACGCCAACTTTCGGTGCCTGGGCGGCGTTAGGGCGGTATCGACTCCTTTCCGCATATGGCCAAGTTTGTTGTGACGCTCCACCTTCCCGAGTCCTTCGACGAAGACTTCATTGCCCTTATCCCTCGTCACCGCGCCTTTATCAGTCGCCTCATCGAGGAAAACGTCATCGAATCCTACGCAATTAGCGCCGACCGCATCCGCGGATGGGTTACTATGAACGGCCAGAACGCAACCAACGTGCGCTCCATCGTTGAGCAGTTTCCGCTTTACCGCTTCCTGCGCAAGGTTGAAATTGACGAGCTGTTTGTCTTTGACAGTATTGCCAGCCGTTTTCCTCACATCAGCTTGAACTAGCACCACGCAGGCCGCCGTACCGGTGGCTATCTTCCCAGCCAGCAGGTATTTGCTTCGGCCCGGTTTCTGCTATGCTACGTCCAATTACTCTCCCACGCCTTCTTCTTATGCTGCACTTTCTACGGCTACCGGCTGCCGCGGCGGTAGCCTTGGCGGCAGTGGCCACTGCGCCCAAGCCCACTGAAAAGCTCACGACCGACCAGGTAATTTCTCGCCTGAGCGGAGCCATTGAAAATCTTAAGTCGTTGCGCTGCAATGTGCGCGCCCAGGAGCGGATTGCGGGGTCTTACCAACAGGCTCGTACGACGATGAAGATGTCGTTTAAGCCCTACAAAGTATACCTGCGCAACCAAAAAGGCATTGAGGTGCTGTGGGTGACGGGCCAAAACAACGGGGATGCGTGGGTGTACCCCAACAGTTTCCCCTACGTTACCCTCAGCCTTGACCCTAAGGGCAGCATCATGCGTAAAAGCCAGCACCACAGTGTGTTGGATGCGGGCTACGGCACTATTGCCGAAATGCTGCATGGTTCTGAGCAGCGCCTCGACCACAGTTTCGAAAAGAACTTTCGCTACACCGGCGACACCATTTTGGCGGGCCGAGCGGCCTACGTGCTGCGTACCGACTACCCTCAGTTTCGGTACGTGACCTACAAAACCACTAAGGCAGAGTCCGTAACGGCTATTTCCGATAAGTTTGGGTGCGGCGAGTACCGCATCCTGGAGCGTAATGATCTTGCTGCCGGCGCTATCGTGCCGGCGGGCCGTACGCTGCAGGTGCCCAATGCCTACGGACGGCGCGTTGTGTTGTGCGTAGATCAGAAAATGTTTCTACCCCTGGTTGTGCAAGTGCACGACGATAAAGGGCTGTTCGAGAAATTTGAGTTTAGCGACGTAGTGCCCAACCAGCCCATTCCCGCCCAGGAGTTCACCAAGGACTTTAAGGGATACAAGTTTTAGCTTGATACTACCTCATGAAAAACAGGGGGCTCCGCTGTAGCGGAGCCCCCTGTTTTTTTACTGATTACTACCGATAGGCCGGTAAGATTACGCATTACCAGACAGGATGGTACGCTGCCTATTTACCGCCGCATTGTTTTTTCAATTTCATCCCACATAGGGGCTGGAATGGCTTCGAGCTTGTTAAACTCGCCGGCCCCGTTTAGCCACTCTCCGCCGTCGAGAGTCACGACTTCGCCGTTCATGTAAGCCGCAAAGTCCGAGACCATGTAGGCGGCTAGGTTGGCTAATTCTTGGTGGTCGCCCACCCGCTTGAGGGGGACGCTAGCTGCCGGGTCGAGCTTGGAAGCCAGGGGCTCTGGAAACAAGCGGCTCCAGGCGCCCTCCGTAGGGAATGGGCCGGGAGCAATAGCATTAGACCGAATCCCGTATTTGGCCCACTCCACGGCCAAAGAGCGGGTAAGGGCCAGCACACCGGCTTTAGCCGCCGCCGAAGGCACCACGAAGGCCGAGCCCACAGAGGCATAGGTAGTCACGATGTTCAGGATGGTACCGGGCTTCTGCTCCGCAATCCAGCGCTTCCCGAAAGCTAGGGTGCAGTTGTAGGAGCCCTTCAGCACAATGTCCACAATCACGTCGAAGGCCTTATGACTCAGCCGCTCCGTGGGGCTGATGAAGTTACCGGCGGCATTGTTCAACAGCACGTCTACCCCGCCAAAGGAGTCAATGGTCTTTTGCAGCAGGTCCTCTACCTCGTTGTACTTGCGCACGTCGCACTGCACGGCTAAGATGCTCCCGCCGGTTTGCTGGCGCAACTCCTCCGCCGTTTTTTCCAGCACCTCCAGCTTGCGTGAGCTGATGACAACATTGGCGCCGAGTTGCAGGAAGTAGGTAGTCATGGCCCGGCCGAGGCCAGTGCCACCGCCCGTAACGACGATGGTTTTGCCTTGCAGGGCATTGTCGCGCAGCATGGGCTGCGCGTAGGGGTGCGAAGAAGCCATAGAAAACTTGGTGGGAAAGTGGAGAATGGAGAAATATAGCAGGTATTGCTACCACTGCTCAAATAAACCAGTTATTCAGCTAACACCGCCCGTAGCCCTACTAGCTGCCTGCTAGTTGCAGCCCGGCGCACTACCATCACCCCTTGGCCTCCGCAACCAGGCCAAGGGGTGATGGTAGTGCGCCGTGATGAATAAAGTACGATCAGCAGCTTGCCTTTATTAGCGCCACAAAAACCGGAAAACTACACTCTGGACATTGGTTTCACCGAAACCGAACAAATATTTATATTATTGATAATCAACTACTTTTATACTTGTTGAATTATAATCAATGTGCTTATACACCTCGCAAAAGCACCGACCTGGTTACCATGCAAAATCGGTAATAGCTTTAGGCCTGATGCAAAGTAAATTCTGGCTGCCTATACATTGGGGCACCTCGGCTTCCGAGGCGGCGACTTGCGCGGGAAAGATTTTTTGCCACCTTTACCCCCCACATGACCGACCCTACCTCTTCCTTTCTTCCTACAGTTGCCGTGCTGGGCTGCGGCTGGCTTGGGCTGCCCCTGGCCCGGGCCTTGGTTGCGGCGGGCTACTCCGTGCACGGCTCTACTACTACGCCTGGCCAGTTGCTCACCCTACGCCACGCCGGAATTTTACCTTACCTACTTCGGCTGAGCCCCACGCTGTCTACCATTGATGCCGACACCCTACACGCTCTTCTCCACGAGGTTGATATACTAGTGCTCAACGTGCCGCCCTCACGCGGGGCAGGCTCAGCCGACGCCTACCCGACGGTGGTACAGATGGTAGCAAAAGCGGCGGCGCGGGCTCAGGTACAACATGTGCTATACGTCAGTTCTACGGGTGTGTATCCTGATAGGCCGGGGTCGTTGCGGGAGTCCGATGCCGTGGCATCGAGTGAGGCTGTTACCCCCCTTCTGCGCGCCGAAGCCCTGTTTGCCAATTCCGAAAACACCATTGTGCGCTTGGCAGGGCTCATGGGGCCTGGTCGTGCGCCCGGCCGTTTTCTGGCGGGCCGCCAAGATGTGGCCCAAGGCGACGCACCCGTAAACCTCATTCACCTCGACGACTGCGTGGGGTTGCTCATGCAGATTATCGAGCAGGAAGTGTGGGGCCACACCTTTAATGCGTGTGCGAATAGCCATCCTCTACGGCGCGATTTTTACCCCCTGGCCGCGACGCATCTGGCCTTCAGCCCCCTACGTTTCAGGCCAGTTCGGCCGGTGGCAAGCAAATAGATAGTAGTCAGGTGCGCCACGCCACGGGCTATGAGTTTCGGCACGATGATGTAGTGGCGGCGCTGGCGCACTGCTAGAATGCAACGCTTGCACGTTGAGCGGCCTCCAGGCGTTATCTTTGCGGTGTGAATTCTGATATGATGACGGTAGCCGTGTTGGGTGGCGGAGCAGCTGGCTTTTTTGGGGCTATTACCTGTGCTGAGTCTAACCCTCACTTGCGGGTAGTACTCCTGGAAAAAACCGGTAAACTGCTCAGCAAAGTGCGTATTTCGGGTGGGGGCCGCTGCAACGTGACCCACGCCGCCGACACGGCTGCTCAACTAGTGCAGCACTATCCGCGCGGCGCCAAGCAACTCAAGGAGCCCTTCAAGCAGTTCGGGGCCGTGGATACCGTGCGGTGGTTTGAGCGTCGGGGCGTACGCCTCAAGACCGAGCCAGACGGCCGCATGTTTCCTACCACCGACTCTTCAGAAACCATTGCGCAATGCCTGCTACAGGCCGCCCGGGTTGCTGGCGTTGAAGTGCTAACCCAAACTACTGTCGAGCATATTGAGCCGCTGGCTGAGGGTGGCTTTCAACTAACACTTACCGGGGCCCACGCCCAAATCCTACCGGCTGCGAGAGTACTCATTGCCACCGGTGGGGCACCCAAATCAGAGCAGTATGAATGGTTGCGCCGGC
This sequence comes from Hymenobacter sp. AT01-02, assembly GCF_000961955.2. NCBI lineage: Bacteria > Pseudomonadati > Bacteroidota > Cytophagia > Cytophagales > Hymenobacteraceae > Hymenobacter > Hymenobacter sp. AT01-02. The sequence goes on along the minus strand of NZ_JZIR02000057.1, from coordinate 10,038 downwards.
TGGGGCATAGCGTGCAAGAGCCAGTGCCCAGCCTGTTCACGTTCAACGTACCGGAGTCGCCGCTGCGGGAGCTGCCGGGCGTGAGCGTGCCCCGCGCCCGCGTACGCGTGGCCGGTGAAAAGCTGGAGTATGAGGGTCCCATACTGGTAACACATTGGGGCGTAAGCGGACCAGCTGTGCTTAAGCTGTCGGCCTGGGGTGCGCGGCGCCTATACGAGTTACAGTACCAAAGCACCGCCCTCGTCAGTTGGATTCCTGACTACACAGAAGATACGCTGCGTCAGCAGTTTGCCGCGTTTCGTGAGCAGCACGGAAAGAAAGTGGTAACCACCAACCCACTCTTTGGCCTACCACAACGGCTGTGGCGCACTCTCTCGGAGCATGCTGGCATTGGCCCGGAAACCCGCTGGAATGAGCTACCCAGCAAACTACAGAACCGACTCATCGAGAACTTACTCCGCACTGCCTTGCCCGTGCGAGGCAAGACTACCTACAAGGACGAGTTTGTAACCTGCGGCGGTGTTGCACTGAGCGAAGTGAACATGCAAACCATGGAAAGCCGTCGTGTGCCGGGCCTGTATTTTGCGGGCGAAGTGCTTGACATTGACGGCATTACCGGCGGATTCAACTTCCAAGCAGCCTGGACTACCGGGTACTTAGCCGGACAGGCAATGGCAAAAGCAGCCTAACGTACACACTGTAACTAACCTAGCAGCTACCGAAGCCAATGCGGAGTGTTGCGCCGCTGCTACCGAGTAGCGTGAATAGTAGGCGTGAGACCAGAATTCTCGCTTGTAAATTCGTGCTCTTTCCTGCTTACCAAGCCATCATCTGATGATCAAGCTTGAGGCAAGTTTCGCTTCCACTGAAACTTACCTGGGAGTTTACCAGTAAAGGAAACCATATTCTTTCTTTACTAAACACCAAAACGACTCTCCTCATGGACGCTAAGACTCTCCAAGCCGGCCTAAACGAACTACTCGAAACCCTGAAAGACGGCCAGCGTGGCTATACCGAAGCCCTGACCGACGTTGAGGACGCAGACCTGAAGCAGATCTTCAAGAAATACGCCGCCCAGCGTTCTGAATACATTACCGAACTAGAAGACCAGATGCACAAGCTCAACCTGCATCCAGAAGAAGAGTCTTCCATTACCGGTACCGTACATCGCGCTTTTATCAATCTGAAAGGCCTTGTGACTGGTAAAGACCGTCACAGCATTTTGGCAGAGTGCGAGCGTGGCGAAGACTACGCCAAAGGTGCCTATGAGAAAGCTCAAAAGCTAGAAGGCGTTCCTAGCGAGCTGAGCGCCCTAATCAGCAAGCAAGCTGCCGGCGTGAAGCAAGGACACGACGAGATCCGCAATCTGCGTGACGCTTCGAAGTAAGATTCCGGCAAGGTGACAGTACGCAAGCAACTACTTTCACCCTCTCTATCTTACTATCAAATAATTGGTAAATAAAAAAGGCCACTCCAAGGAGTAGCCTTTTTTATTGGTATACCTTGTCGTATCCGGCAGAATATTCCACCGGATACGAAAGGTCAGCTGTTTACTATTCGTCGAAGTCGTTGTTGTCGCGCTTGCCTTTATAGCCACCGCCGTAGCTACCGCCACCACGGTTACCACCGAAGCCACCTTCGCGGCGCTCACCACCGCCGTAGCTGCCACCACCACGACGCTCACCGCCACCGTAGGAGCCACCGCCCCGATTGCCACCGAAGCCGCCTTCCCGACGCTCGCCACCACCGTAGGAGCTACCGCCCCGACGGTCGCCACCACCGTAGCTACCGCCACCGCGACGGTCGCCACCGAAGCCGCCTTCCCGACGCTCACCGCCGAAACCACCTGGGCCACGACGTGGACGGTCACCACCAAAGCGGTTGCCACCTTCCTGTTGAGCATCACCTTCTTGGCGAGGAGTAGCAATGTTGAAGGCCACTGGGCGACCTTGGATAGTGCTACGTCCCAACTGAGCAATTACTTCCTCTACAAACTCGTTCGGTATTTCTACAAAGCTGAACTTATCGTAGAGGGCAATGTCACCTACTTTACCAGCGGTCAGGCTCGTGTTTTCAGCAATCAGGTCTACGATGTCGCGGGGGTGCAAGCGGTCCTTCTTGCCCATGGTTACGAACAAGCGCGTGAAGCCAGCCCGGGCGGCGCCCTGGGTGCGGCTAGCATCCAGGCTTTCCTGGGCGCGCTTGTCTTCCTTCATGGTCATCTTGAGCAGCGCCGCCGCCACATCCAGAGACGTGATGCCATCCTCCTGGTCCTGGTCGATCAGGCGCTGCACACGAGCTACGTATTTGTCTAGGTTACCCTTTTCAATTACCTCCTTAATGGAGTTAAGCATCAGTGTGGTTTTCACCTCCGACACATCCTCGAAGGAGGGTACGCGCTCCTGCTTGATGGTAGCCTTGGTAAAGCGCATGATGTCGCGCAGCTTGTAAATGTCGCGGCCGCTCACGAAGGTGAAGGCCTTACCCAACTTACCAGCGCGGCCCGTACGGCCAATGCGGTGTACATAGTACTCTTCGTCGGCGGGCAGGTCGTAGTTTACTACCACTTCCACGTTATCCACGTCGATACCACGAGCGGCTACATCAGTAGCAACCAGGATTTCCAGCGTGCCCTTGCGGAATTTGTCGAGTGTGTTCTGACGCTGCTGCTGGCCCATGTCGCCATGCAGACCCTCAGCGAAGTAGCCTTTGGCTTGCAAGTCACCCACAATCTCGTCTACCATGCGCTTCGTGTTAGCGAAGACAATACCCGACTTGATGTTGTACATGTCGATCAGGCGCGTGAGCACGTCCTTTTTCTGCGGACCACGCACTTCGAAGTAGCTCTGCTCGATGTTGGTAACCGTCATTTCCTGATGGTTTACCTTCACGATCTGCGGGTCTTTCTGGTAGCGCTTGGTCATGTCCATGATCGGCTTGCTCATAGTAGCCGAGAAGAATACCGTCTGGCGGTCTTCAGGCATTTTCTTGAGCACCGTCTCAATGTCGTCGCGGAAGCCCATGTCGAGCATTTCGTCGGCCTCATCGAGAATGATCATCTTGCACGCATCAAGCTTCAGGGTACCGCGCTCGATGTGGTCCATTACGCGGCCTGGGGTGCCAATTACGATCTGCACGCCGCGCTCCAGAGCCCGGAACTGACGGTCGTAGCTGGATCCACCGTAGATAGGAACTACGGCCAAACCACGCTTGTATTTGCCAAGTTTTTGGATTTCGCCGGATACCTGCACGGCTAGTTCGCGGGTGGGGCAGAGCACAATGGCTTGCACCTCGCGGGAATCGGTATCAATGCGCTCAATTGCAGGAATGGAGAAGGCAGCCGTTTTGCCAGTACCCGTCTGGGCCTGGCCAATCACGTCGCGGCCTTCCAGCAGAACTGGAATTGCGTTGGCCTGAATGGGCGATGCTTCTTCGTAACCTACTTCTGCAATGGCACGCTGCATTTCTTCAGAAAGCGTCAGCTCACTGAACTTCATTTTTTCCGTTTCTTTTTCCATGTCAATGTTGATGGAGTGGAGACAATAGCTCTGAAAACAGCGGATTCAGCGACGCTCTTCTCTTCCACTCAACACAACGACAAGTGACGGAAGCAACGGACGGAAGACAAAGCCGGCCCAACAGGTTTCTTTAAGGCAGCTCACAAGCTGCGCGGAACGTGGCCGTTCTCAAATGCGGCTGCAAAGGTAGAAAAAATATATCAAATTAGCCAGGACAGCAACAATAAAAGCCAACTAAATCTCTACATATCTTATTTGACAACCATGCTCCCCCACTGAAGTACCTGATAGTAAGGTTAGTGTCCACGCGCTGTCTTGTGTATTTGACTAATACTATGCGCGGGACTACCAGACGAGTTGGCGTAGACTGCATAAAAGCAAAAAAGCAGGCCCTTGAGGAGCCTGCTTTTCGATGTATCCGGAAGGGGAAACGGACTAAGCCAGCTTCACTTTCACAGCATTCAGGCCCTTACGGCCTTGAGCGATGTCAAATTGCACCTTGTCGTTGTCGCGGATTTCGTCGATGCACTCGGTTACGTGCACGAAGATATCCTCGCCGGTTTCGTCTACTTTGATGAAGCCAAAACCTTTGGTCTCGTTGAAGAATTTTACAGTTCCTGTCTGCATGGTACTTGTGTGATGGATGATTTTTTAAGGAAAGCAGCACTCAACTCTGCTTTCCCTCCTCACGGTAAGTACTCAACAGGCCTGCGTAAACCACATTCTTTAAACTGCCTCAAAGATACACCTATATTTAAGATTCACAGTATCCCAGTGCAAAACCGACCATATTTTGTACCACACTCGCCCAGCTAAACCGGCGTTTCCACCGTTTCTTTGCCCGCCTTTCCCGCTTCCACCCTCTCGCTCTTGCGCATGGATACGCCCATTCAGCCCGCTTTTCGCTTCTCTCGCCAGATCATCGTGCAGCCGCACGACATCGATGAACTAGACCATGCCAACAACGTGCAATACGTGCGCTGGGTACAGGATACGGCTGGCGAACACTGGCTTACAGCGTACCCGCCCGGTGAGCGGGAGCACTACATTTGGGTGGTGCGCGAGCATCGCATTCAGTACCGCCACCCGGCCCTGCTGGGAGAACAACTCCGCTGCACTACGTGGATTGGAGAGGTGCGCGGGGCCCAATGTCAGCGCTTTGTGCACATTGAGCGCGCCACCGACAACAAGCTGCTGTGCGAAGCCGAAACGCAATGGGTACTATTGGACCCGCACTCCAAGCGCCCCATGCGCATAGAGCCGGAAGTAGTGACGCGGCTATGGCGCCCCGTAGGATAAGCAGCGCTTATGGCGCTGTCTTTTCCCATACATGCTTTCTTAGACCGCGCTTCCATAAGCGGTGGCACCTTCAGTCAGTAGTTGCTGTAGGTATAGTACCTGGGTTGTCTTCTCAGGGTAGTACCTTGTTCTTGCTTACCCTTCCGTTCAATGCCCGCCACCTTTCGCATTTATTCTTCTTCCGCCGGCTCCGGCAAAACCTACCAGCTAACCAAGGAATACTTGAAACTGGCTCTGGGCACCGACGACGCGGCTTATTTTAAGCGCGTGCTTGCCATCACGTTTACCAACGACGCGGCGGGCGAAATGAAGGAGCGTATCATTAGCGCACTGCGCCGCTTTGCTACCCCCCACGACGAGCAACCGGATGGCCTACTGGCGGAAATTGCGGCTGAGCTATCCCGGGAGGGGCTACTAGCCGGGCTGCCCACTCCAGAAGAGCAACAGCAGGAGCTACGACGCCGAGCAGCGCGCACGTTTCGGCTGGTGCTGTACCATTACGCCGACTTTGCGGTCAGCACCATCGACTCTTTCGTGCAACGCATTGTTACGGCTTTTACCCGCGAATTGGGGCTACCCGCTACGTTTGAGGTAGAGCTGGATAGTGCTACTGTGCTACAAAATGCGGTGGCCCTGCTGCTAGACCGCGTAAACCGGGACCCTAACGCCAAGCTTTTATCTCGCACTATCTCGGACTTTGCGCTGAACAAGGCCGATGAGGGACGCAGCTGGAACAACCTTCCTGCCGAGTTGGTAGACTTCGGGCAGTTTCTGCTTAGTGAGCCTGTGCACGAGGCTGTGGTTCAATTGCAAAAGCTTAGCATGCAGGACTACCGCCGCCTGCACGAGTCGTTGCGGCAGCGCAAGCAGGAAATTGAGGCTGCTTTTCAGGAGGTAGCAGCCGTAGCCTTAGAGGCCGTAGCCCTGGCCGACGTCACCGACGCGGACTTGTATCAAGGCAAAAATGGCATTTTGGGTTACGTTACGAAATGGGAAGAGCGGTTGCAACCCGATAAAGAAGCCAATAGCTACGTGCGCGCCACCGTGGAGCAGGAGAAGTGGTACAGCGGCAAGGTAAAATCGGCGGCCGATAAGGCGCGGGTAGATGGGGCCAAACCGGCATTACTATCGGCCTATGAACTCCTGGAAAAGATGCGCGCCACCCTCCTGCCCGACTACCTGCTGGTGACGGGTATGCTCCCTTACCTGTTTCAGGTGAGCTTGCTAAGTGAGCTGAGCAAATCCGTAGATCAGCTAAGCCGGGAACGAGGGGTAGTGCTGATTGCGGAGTTTAACCGCCGGATTGCCCAAATTGTGCTACGCGAGCCGGTGCCCTTCCTCTACGAGCGCATGGGCGAGCGGTACCAGCATCTGCTCATCGACGAGTTTCAGGACACCTCGGTATTGCAGTGGAATAACTTACTGCCGCTAGTAGAAAACGCCGTTTCGACGGGCAACCTGAGCCTAGCCGTGGGCGATGCCAAGCAGGCCATCTACCGCTGGCGCGGAGGCGAAATGGAGCAAATTCTTCGCCTCCACCATAAACAAACCGAACACCTCTACGGTAACGTGGCCGACGACGAGTTGCGGGACCTGCTAGCGGGCCGCTACTACACACTCGACCAGACGTTGGAGCCCGCTAACCTGAACGACAACTACCGGTCGGCGTCAGAAATCATTGACTTCAACAACACGTTTTTCGCGCACGTAAGCCGCACGCACGCCAGCTTGCCCTTGGTGCAAAGTATTTACGACGAGGGGTTTACTCAAACCCTGCCTCCTACCCGGCAAGGAGCCGCTGCGGGCCACGTGGAGCTGCTGTTTACCGACGATAATGCCCCGGCCTACCGCTATGATCCAACGACGGGAGCTTACACCACGGACGTTCTACCGGGGCACGCCCCCGGCCAAGCCCTCGACTACCAGGAAAGCACGCTTTACCTTACGCTTCAGCTCATAGAGCAGGCCATACTAGACGGCTACCGCCTAGAAGACATTGCCGTGCTTTGCCGCCGCCGCGACCAAAGCCGCCGGGTTGCGAAATTCCTGAAGGAGCGTGGGTTCGATATTATCTCGGCCGATTCGTTGTCGCTGGAATTTGCGGAGGTAGTAAACCTGCTGGTAGCCCTGTTTCGGGTGCTGAACCAACCTGCCGACACCCTAGCCCGGGCCGAAGCTCTCCTACTAACTGAGCGCGTGGTGCGCGGCCAAGACCCTACCCCCGAACGGGCCCGGCACTGGGCAGAGCTAGCCAATGAGGAGTCGGCGCTGCCGTTCTTCGATGAGTTGCGGGCCTTAGGGTACGACGTGCGGGAGCGGGAAACGGGCAATCTGGGTCTGTATGAGTTGACGGAACGCCTCATCGGGCTATTTGGCCTGCTGGACCGCGCTGCGGAACGCGACTACCTATTTCGCTTCCTAGACCTGACCTTGGAATACAGCCTGCGCTACGGTAACAACCTTAACAACTTTCTGGCCTATTGGGACCAGAAGAAAAGCAATTTGAGCATCAATGCGCCCGCCGGGCGCGACGCCATTACTATTACCACGGTGCATAAGGCCAAAGGGCTAGCCTACGGGGTAGTGCTAGTACCTTTCGCCGATTGGCCCCTCACCCCCTACCGGGGCACTCTGCTGTGGGGCCAACTGCCGCACGAGCAGGACAAGCCCGTGACCGAAATGCCCGCCGTGGCCGTGCTACCCCAAACCCAGGCCCTGCTCCACACGCCTCTTTCGGAGCAGTACACCGAGGAGTTGGAAAAAACCTTTCTCGAAGGTCTCAATATGCTGTACGTAGCCTTTACCCGGCCCCGCCATCGCCTGTACGTTATCAGTCGGCGGGCCAAGCCGACGAAGGCGGGGAAAGACGGTGAGGCGGCTACCGCCACGGAGCCGGCCAAAACCGTAGCCGAACTGCTGCACCACTACTTGCTGGATACTGGGCAGTGGCAAGACGAGCAACTAGCCTATTTGGTGGCGGATGCGCACGGTACCGTGCCGGGAGCTAAGCCAGACAAGCCAGCCGCTACCCACGACTTACCCCTAACTAACCTTACCAGCACGCCGTGGGAAGAACGCTTGCGCCTGAAGCGCCACGCCAACACAGTTTTTGACTTCGACGATCAGCAGGAGCAGCGCGAGTGGAACCGCAAGCTCCACTACGCCCTGCGCCGCGTGAAACTAGCCACCGACACCGGCCGCGTGGCCGCCCAGCTAGTAGCCGAGGGGCTGGTGAGCACCAAAGAGCGCCCGGAGCTGCTCCAAAAGCTGCACGAAGTAACCGAACACCCCCAAATGGCGCATTATTTCAGCGAGCAGGTACAGGCCGAGGCCGAACGCGAAATTTTGGTGGGTGGTACCCGTAAGCAGGATTACAAGCCCGACCGCATCGTGTTTGAGTCGGCGCCGGGTGGAGTAGGCCGACGCGTTACGCTCATCGACTTCAAGGTGCCCCCACCCGAGCCCCGCCATCGTCAGACCTTGCAGCGCTACGGCGAACTATTTCGACAGCTAGGCTTTGCGGAAGTACACTGCGTGCTTTACTACTTCGACACGCAAGAGGTAATCATCTTTTAATAAGCAAAATAAAAGCCTTCACGGCCGTAAAATCTGTGCGAGCGGCGGGTACCGGGAGCAGCGGGCAGCTTGGCAACGCGTGCTAGCTAGCGGCGCTGTAGTAGCTTTGTGCTAGGCCACCCTGGCCGTATGCCTACTCTCCCTTTCTCTGTGCTTATGGCTGCTCCTCGCAAAGCTGCGCTTGGTTTCATTTTCCTGACTCTGCTGCTGGACGTAACGGGCATTGGCATCATCATACCCGTCATTCCAGCCCTTATCCGCCACCTCACGGGGGGCTCAGTCAGCGACGCGGCACGAGTGGGCGGCTGGCTGGTGTTTGCCTTCGCCGTGATGCAGTTTCTGTTTTCTCCGGTGCTGGGCAACCTTTCCGACCGATATGGGCGGCGGCCGGTTTTGCTGCTGTCGTTGCTGGGGTTTGGGCTCGACTACCTACTAGTGGCCTACGCGCCCAACATTGGGTGGCTGTTTGCCGGGCGTTTAATTGCGGGCGTCATGGGAGCTAGCTTCACCACGGCTTCTGCCTACATTGCCGACATCTCAACCCCGGAAGACCGGGCCCAAAACTTTGGGATGATTGGGGCCGCTTTCGGGCTGGGCTTCATTCTAGGGCCCTTTCTGGGCGGCTTTTTGGGCAAATACGGGCACCAAGTGCCGTTCCTGGCTTCGGCTGCCCTCACCTTTCTTAATGTGGCTTACGGGTATTTTGTACTTCCTGAGTCGTTGCCAGTAGAAAAGCGGCGCCCGTTTGAATGGGCGCGGGCCAACCCTATTGGCTCTCTAAAAATGCTGCGCCGCTACCCCGTCATCACGGGTTTGGTAGCCTCTCTGCTGTTCACCTACGTAGCAGCCCACGCTACGCAGTCTACTTGGTCGTACTACGTCATCGAGAAGTTCAAGTGGAATGAGGCGTGGGTTGGCTACTCCCTGGGCGCGCTAGGCCTGTTGGTCGCCATCGTGCAAGGCCTGCTGATTCGGCGCATTAATCCCTTTTTAGGGGCCAAACGCTCGGTGTATCTGGGACTATTATTGTATGCCGTGGGGTTTGTGCTGTTTGCCTTCGCCTCGGAAGGATGGATGATGTTTGCGTTTCTGGTACCTTACTGCTTAGGCGGCATTGCAGGACCCGCGCTTCAGGGCATCATTTCCGGGCAGGTTCCTCCCACCGAACAAGGCGAATTGCAGGGTGCTCTCACTAGTCTTATGAGCCTCACGTCCATCGTTGGCCCACCGCTCATGACCAATCTGTTCTCGTACTACACCAGTCCGGGCGCGCCCGTGTATTTTCCTGGTGCGCCCTTCCTGTTAGGCGCCGTTCTTATTCTTATCAGCCTGCTGTTGCTGTCCCGGTCGCTAGCATCCTACACCGTCCCAGCACCCGCAGAAACCCCGGCTGAGCCCCTATCAAGCATTGGGCATTGAGTTGCGTTCTACGTTCAGGACAACATCTCCTCACCCCCTATTCACCCACGAAAAAGCCCACACCTCTGGAGGCGTGGGCTTCGTGGGTGAATAGGGGATGCCAAAAAGGCTTATCGGCGTCCCAACAAGTTCTTTATGCCCTTGATAGCCTCGGGCATTGCCAGCGCCAACGACGCTACAGAGGCCACGCTTGCTACCTGGCAGTAGAAGCACAAAGCCTTATTTT
>NZ_JZIR02000056.1:0-44195 GCF_000961955.2 Hymenobacter sp. AT01-02 | reverse complement strand
CTATCCAACGGACTCTGCTCCCTGCGCCCCCACGAAGACAAGCTGACGTTCTCGGCCGTGTTTGAACTCGACGAGAAAGGCAAACTCTACAACTCGTGGTTTGGCAAAACCATCATTCACTCCGACCGGCGCTTCGCTTACGAAGAAGCTCAGGAGCGCATCGAAGGGCTGGAGGCAGACTACACCGCCGAGATTCAGCTGATGAATAGCATTGCCAAGAAGCTCTGCGCAGCCCGCTTTAAGCAGGGGGCCATCAGCTTCGAAACGCAGGAGGTGAAGTTCAAGCTCGACGAGCAGGGCAAGCCGCTGTATGTGTTCGTGAAGGAGCGTAAGGACGCCCACAAGATGATTGAGGAGTTCATGCTGCTAGCTAACCGGAAGGTGGCCGAGTTCGTGTTCAAGCTCAAGAATCGGAAGCCGCGCTTCACTATGGTGTACCGCGTGCACGATGCCCCCGATGAAGAGCGCCTGCAAAACTTTGCTCTCTTCGCTCAGAAGTTTGGCCACCAGCTTGACCTCACCAACCCCAAGAAGCTGAGCAACGAGCTGAACGACTTGAGCAGTGAAGTAGTGGCCGGCCCGAGCAAAACGTCATCCAGACGCTAGCTATTCGGACCATGGCCAAGGCAACGTACACTACCGATCCGCGCGGCCACTTCGGCTTGGCTTTCGACCACTACTCCCACTTCACTTCCCCCATCCGTCGATACCCCGATATGATGGCCCACCGCCTCTTGGAGCACTACCTAGAGGGTGGCAAGAACGTGGAGGTAGAGCCCATTGAGGAAGAGTGCAAGCACTCCTCGGAGCGGGAGAAGCTGGCCGCCAATGCCGAGCGGGCCAGTATCAAGTACAAGCAAGTGGAGTTCCTGCAGGACCGTATTGGCGACACCTTCACAGGCGTTGTTTCGGGCCTGACGGAGTGGGGACTCTACGTTGAAATCGAGGAGAACAAGTGCGAGGGCATGGTCCGCGTGGCCGACATTCCTGGCGACTTCTTCGAGCTAGACAAGGACAATTACCGCCTCGTGGGGCAGCGTACCAAGCGCATCATTCAGTTTGGTGATGAGATGCAGGTAGTAGTGAAAGCCGCCAACCTGCTCGACCGCACCATCGATTTCGAGTTGGTAGATGACCGCCCGGATTTCGTGAAGAACCGCGAACGGGAGGAGCGCAACGCGGGCCGCGAAAGCCGCCGCGGCTACCGCCCCGAGCGGAGCGGTGGTAAGCGCCGCCGGTAGTCTCTTCTATTGTTTACTGGGTAGCCCCAGCGTCTCACTTGGCGCTGGGGCTTTTCTTTTTGGCCGGCTTGGCAAGGGCAGCGCGGCCCTGCGTTCGGGAGTTGAGGTAAGCTGTACCGTATGTGGTAGGTGGAAGTTGAGCATTCTCGTCCCTCCGTTTATTTCCTCCGTACCTTTCCCATCCGAACTTTTAGCCCATTCCGTGGACCTTTCCCAACTCACTGACCGCATCAATTCTGCTTTGGCTACGCTACAGTATGGCCAGAAGCCAGTAGCTCTTTACGAGCCTATCCGCTACATCATGGCGCTGGGCGGAAAGCGCATCCGGCCGCTACTTACCCTACTCGGGGCACACATCTTTACTGATGACTTAGAGCCGGCGCTTAAGCCTGCCCTAGCGACGGAGGTATTTCACAACTTTACCCTGCTCCACGACGACCTGATGGATCAGGCACCGCTGCGTCGCGGCAAGGCTACCGTGCACGAGAAGTGGAATCCTAACGTGGCCATCCTAAGCGGCGACGTGATGCTAGTGCGGGCCTATGAGCTATTTCTGGGTGTGCAGGCGGAGTTGCTGGCGTATGTGCTAGGGCGCTTTTCTCAAACGGCCGCCGAGGTATGCGAGGGGCAGCAATGGGACATGAACTTCGAGACCGAGACGGACGTCAGCATTCAACAATACCTCGATATGATCAGGCTGAAGACGGCCGTACTTCTAGGATTTGCCCTGGAGCTAGGCGCGCTGCTTGGCGGTGCTTCTCGGGCCGATGCCGGCCACCTGCGCCAGTTTGGAGTAGGGATTGGAGTGGCCTTTCAGCTGCGCGATGACCTCCTGGATGTGTACGGCGACGCGGCCACCTTTGGCAAGCGCGTGGGTGGCGACATTGTGAGTGACAAGAAAACCTACTTGCTGCTCATGGCGCAGGCGCAGGCCACCAACACCCAGCGCGCCGTACTGGGCCAGCACATTGGTCAGCCGGTGATTGATCCAGAAGCGAAAGTGCAAGCCATACGAGCTATCTATGATGAACTCGAAATACGCCCTCAAACCGAAGCGCTAATCAACGAATACTTCCTGGATGCCCTGCAGCACTTGGAGCGCGTGGCGGCCCCTGAATCGCGCAAAAAGCCCCTGCATCAGCTCGCACTCCAACTCCTAGAGCGGGAGCAATAAGCAACTGCCCAACGCCCCGTCTTGTAGCGTACGCCCTCCTTCTTCGTCATTTCCCTACTTATGCTCAACCTTAGTCCTACTTTGGTGTTAGTGGCACTCACTTGCGGTATTTCTATGTACGCTTGGTCCAGCCAGGAGCTCATGGACAGCTGGATCTTAAATCCTAACCAGATCCGGCGCCGCAACGAGTGGTATCGGTTCATCACCTCCGGTTTTCTGCATGCTGACTTCGGCCACTTGTTATTCAACATGCTGGCGTTTTACTCCTTCAGCCAAATTGTCGAGACCATCTTCGTAAGCGTTTTCGGCCCTACCAATGGTCTGCTGTACTTCCTGCTGCTATACCTAGGCGGCATCGTTGTATCAGATATTCCTACCTACCTGCGCCACCGCACCGACCCTGACTACCGGAGCCTGGGTGCTTCCGGTGGTGTAGCCTCGGTGGTATTTGCGGCTATCCTGTTCAACCCCACCAGCAAGATTGGTGTGTTCCCATTGCCTCCCCAGCTTGGTATCCCAGGCTTCATTTTTGGCTTCCTGTACTTGGCCTACTCTTACTACATGGGCCGCCGCCGAGGCGATAATATTAATCACGACGCTCACTTTTACGGGGCTTTGTATGGCATCGTCGTCACCCTCATCCTAATCCCTAAAGCGGGAGTCATATTCTGGGACGAAATCAGCGGTTTTTTAAATTAATTATTTTATAATCAAGTAGTTGACTTTGTAAATAGTGACTATTCAATATCTATTTTCTGGTAGCTGCCGTAGAGAGTGCTGAAATACAACCAATCACACTCTCTCCTGCATCATGAATAAGCTCACTCCGCACCTCAGCCGCATGGCAACGATGGCGCCCATCTTGGCGCTCATGCTCATCACTTCTTCTTGTGCCCGTTTCAATGCCGATGGTAGCTTAGCTACTTGGGGCTATGTGGTACTGGCACTCGATGTACTGGCCCTGTTTGACGTATTCCGTCAGCCCTGGTCGATTGGTAAGAAAGTCCTGTGGGCTGCCATTATATTCTTCTTCCCTTTGGGTGGCCTGATCCTCTACTACCTGTTTGCTGGTCGCGGCAAAGCGTAAGGTCATCCAGAACCTCCTACAAGCAAACGAGCCCGTTGCAGCATCTGCAACGGGTTCGTTTGCTTATAACGCAAGCGTATTCAACTAGGGGTTTGCTAGAGTGCTTACATGCCCCGCTTCCGTTTTTCCAACCGAGCTACCTGCTTTAGAATAGCGCCGGTATTGGTGATTTCTGTGGCTTGCCAATGGTCGCCCCGGTCCAGCATTTTTACTTCTAGTACCATTGTAGTGTCGTATGTAGGCTGGCTGAATTCCAGGCCAACCAAAGCAGCTTCGCCTTCCTGTCGGGTATACTTCACTCCCTTAAACTGGCTCTTGGGGCTCACAACGGTACCAATGAGACCCATGAGAGAAATTCCCATAGGGCGTCTTACGTTCGCCTCCGCGGCGGCGGTCACCGAGCCAGTTTCAATGTAGCGCTCTATTTCTGTATACGCCGCCTGAGTAAGCTGAGGCTTGAGCATTCGCAGTACACCTTCCAACCCGATACTGACCGGGGCCAATGACGCCAGGGTGCTGCCTTGGTCAGCTACTTGATCTACTAGATGGCTCGTTACGCTATTCACATCAATGTAGCGCTCGAACTCTTTCATGTCGTGTAACTGTGTTGCCTTAGCAGCCTGCAATAGCGAGTATTCCGGGGTTGTGCGGAGGCTACGGTAATACAAAAAGCCACCTAAGGCCAGCGCAGCCAGCACCAGGAATAAAACCATCTTTTTCATAGGGTGGTAGGGGGAGAGTAGTGGGATTTGAAAGAAGGAGAAATAGGGGCAGTCTGCCAAATGTGAACTTTGCTCTGTGCCTTATGCCCATACTCTGACGTACACATTCGCATATCAATCTTCCGGCTCTATGAGTACCAATTCCTTTCCTGCCGTGGAAGTTCACGGCCATCGTGCTGCCGAGGCTTACACCCTGAAAACACGCTCCAAGCCTTTCGCCATGCCCTCGCTCTCGGGGTTGATGTGCTGGAAATGGATGTTGTTCTGTCGGCCGATGGGCAGGTAGTCGTCTCGCATGAACCTGGTTTTCGCCTACTATCTGCCTAGCTCCCGACGGTAAACCGTTGCCTTCGGTCGCCGTCGCTACTCCTCCTAACCTATACACGCTACCCTACAGTACCATCCAAACCTACGACTGCGGGCTCACCCAACATCCCGGATTTCCAGAGCAAAAGTCCTCGCCCGCTTACAAACCGTTGCTGCAAGAGGTCTTGCAGGATGCCGAGTTGCGGACCCAGGAACTAGGGCGTCCGGCGGTTAAGTTCAGTATCGAACTTAAGTCCACTTCGGATGGCGACGGGGTTTTCCATCCCGCTCCAGAAGCCTTTGTATTGGCCGTTGTACAGGAGTTGGATCGGGCCCAAGTACTCGCCCGAACTACACTATTGTGCTTCGATAAACGGGTGCTTCAGGCGGCTCGTATCTTCTATCCGTCCCTACCTCTTTGCCTGTTGGTGGAGGACGAAATACCCTTCGAAGAACACCTTCGAGAGCTTGGGTTTGTACCCGCTGTGTACGGTCCCAGCCATCATCTCGTGACGCCAGAACTGGTACAGCAGCTACTCAGTTTTACCATTCAACTCGTGCCTTGGACAGTCAATGAGCTTCCCGATATGGAGCGTGTCTTAGCGTCTCGTCCTGCTGGCATCACCACAGATTACCCTGACCGATTGCTCGCGCTGCTAGGTCGTCATTCGTGATTGCCATGTACTGCCCTAGTACACACTGACAGTACAGTGTATCATTCCTTGTTCAAGCCCCAGTATGCACTCAAATGAGTATATTCTGGGGCTTTCGCGTTACGGTATTCAGTACTTATACAGGGTGTGTAACACTGATTTGTATCACGTAAAGTGTATCTATATTATGTAACATATGTGTATAAGTGTAACGGTGTAGCTGTGTTACATTTTTTGTGTTACAGTGTAAGTGTTTACACTAAGTATGTGTGTTTTGATACATATTTTACATATTTACACTGTGTTCACGTTACGGTCTGTCTTATGTCACATCAGGCGAAATCCTTCAGGAAGCCATCAAAAACAGCGGTATTTCCATTACACGTATCGTGGACGATTTAGGTATTACACGTCCTACTATCTACCGTAAATTCAAGGAGGAAACCTTGGATTACGGTTTTGTAAAGAAGGTGGGTGATCTTATTGGACACGACTTCTCGCAAGACTTTACAACATCGGAACAGACTGCGTTGCCTTTTGTAACGCAGTCTGTATCGCCTACGTCCGGCTCTGCGGTACCCTCCAAAACACAATCGTTACAACAGCCCGAGCCTGACTGCACGAAACAGCTTTTAGCTCTTCAAACGAAATACATCAGCCTTCTAGAAGCTTACAATGAGCTGTTGTTAAAAGTGTATGGGCCCAGGTAACAAAAACGTTCCACGTGAAACATTTTTGTTGTATTAGGGTAGCAAAAGAGGTATACACAAGCCAGCCGCCGCGCTGCAAGTCGTATAAGTAACTAGGTTAAGTAAGACACGAAAAAGCCTGCTTCAACCCCTAGAACTGGGAGCTAAAGCAGGCGCCTTTGTGAGAATCAATAAGGACTAGAAGGGGAGTGCTCAGTAGCCTATTTGGCAACGCTCATGCCGTAGTAAATGCAGCTCCTGGTCAACCGCCAAAATGGTGCGGGCATTGTCAAATTCTTGCCGGTACTGCGCATTGAATTCACGGCGCTTGATAGCCTCTAAAAAGCGCCGGGTGTCCTCCTGTGATTCGAGCAACAAGCCGGGTACTTGAGTAGGCTTACCAGCGTCATCCTTGGCGACCATGGTGAAGTAGGAAGTGTTAGTGTGCTTCACGGTTCCGGTACGAACGTCCTCGGCAATAACCTTGATGCCGACTAGTAGAGAAGTTCGACCAACGTAGTTCACAGAAGCAAGTAATGATACCAACTCGCCGACCTCAACGGGTTGAAGGAAGTTGACCCCATCCACACTCACGGTCACGCAATAGGTGCCGGCGTGTTTGGAGGCGGCGGCGTACGCAACCTTATCCATTAGGGAGAGTAGGATGCCGCCGTGAATCTTGCCGCCGAAATTCGCATAGGATGGAATCATGAGTTCGGTGAGCGTGACTCGAGAGTACGAAACCGGGCGGTAGTCGGGTAGGAGAGAAGTCATCAAAGAATAAGTGAAGAACCTAGATTGGTTGGTGGTAGTGGACAGTTCAACTATTGCACGAAAGGGTGCCAGCTAAAAGAACCTCAACAGATGTAAATTTCAAACGAGCATGACCCAACAAGAAAAGTAAAAGCCGCTACCCAAGGCAGAACCTTAGACGGCGGCTTACAAAGGGTGTGAAGGAGAGAACTGATATAATTACCTTGAGGAGAAAGGGGGGGCGTGTTAGAGAAAGACCACTTCCTTGATAACCTCTTCCCCGACCTCAGCATTGATGATTTCTAAAACGCGGGTCTTAGCCATTACAAGCTCGTGCTTGAGCGGGGCGGAGGAGAGACGAACAAAAAGCTTGCTGTTGCTCACGTAGACTTCCTGGGTTTTTAAAGCAACTGCCTTTCCCATGACCTTCTCCCAGCTAGCTACTACCACTACTTCATTTAGCTTTCCCTGAAGCCGGTAGGCCCGTAGCAGCGACTTAATTCCGTCCTTCAGCGGAACGATGTCTGACTGACGGGAATTTTCAGACAAGGGAAGTTTCTTAAATGCCATTGCAGTAAAATAACGCGCGCGAAGTTCGCGCAGATGCCAAAGCAGCGGCACCTCTACAAAGATACTTAACCAGGGTCCTATAGCGGCTTCACAACCCCCAATTCCACTCGGAACCGGGCAATGTCATCGGATAGGGCAGAGAGAATTTGGTCGGTACGCTCCAAGTGCGTGTCGGTCAAGAATATTTGCCCGAATGTGCGGTTTGCCACGAGTTGCATGAGGCGAGTAATGCGCTTCTCATCCAAGCGGTCAAAAATGTCATCAAGCAAAAGCAGGGGTTTTTGCTGCTGACGAGTTGCAACGATTTCAAACTGTGCCAACTTAAGCGCAATGGCAAAAGACTTCTGCTGCCCCTGGGACCCGTAGCCTTTTACAGGCATGGTATCCATCAGAAAAGTGACATCGTCGCGGTGGGGGCCCACGGTAGTTCGTTGAAGACTCAGGTCCTTTCGTTCCTGTAGCCGCAGTAGCTTCAAGAAGTCTGCCCCTGGAAGGTCGCTCTTATATGTGAGGGTCACCTGCTCCCGCCCATCAGCAAGTAGTTCATAGTGGCGCTGAAAGATGGGCTCAAACTCGTGCAGAAATTCTTGCCGGCGTGCCACAAGCTGCTCTCCAAGTGGGGCCAGTTGCTCGTCAAGCACAAGCAAATACTCACGGTCATAGCCACCTTGTCTATCCGTGGCAAGCTTGAGCAGGGAGTTGCGTTGCTTAAGTAAATAGGAGTACTTGATGAGTAGTTCCAAATACTCATGGTCGAGCTGGGAGATAAGACTATCGAAGTACTTACGGCGCTCCTCACTGCCCTGCCGAATCAAGTCCGTGTCGTAGGGAGAGATGAGAACCACCGGATAGCGCCCGATATGGTCAGAGATGCGGTCGTAGGGCTGCTTGTCGTGTAGCACAGATTTCTTCTGACCAGCACGCAGGCTGCACTGAATTAGCTCGCCTTTGTCATCCTTTGTTGACTGAAAGCGCCCCTTTACTACAAAGAACTCTTCGCCCTGCTTAATGCTGTTTGCATCAGTAGACGTGAAAGCACTCTTAGTTAGCGAGAGGTAGTGAATAGCATCTAGTAAATTGGTTTTACCGCTGCCATTATCACCTACGAAACAGTTGATATGGGAGGAGAAGCGCAGATTGGCTTCATCGTAATTTTTAAAGAAAAGTAGGTGCAGCGTTTCGAGAGTCATGCGAGGTTCGGAATTGCAATCCTTTTACGTACTTTCGCATCCCAAACGCGAACAACCGAAAGCAAGATGGCGGAGACGAAAGTAAAGGCTGCCCCAAAGGCTTCCAATTCGGCGAAAAAATCGTCGGCCCCGAAAGCTGCAACCAAAAAGGCTGCGACCGATACGGTAAAGCAACCAGATCCGGTATTGCCCCCTTCGAACGAAGAGGCTCTAGCCGCAACCGGCGCTCCACGAGCGACGACACCCGAAACCCCTGAGTTTCCGAAGGAGACGTACTTGCAGTGGTATGAGCAAATGCAGCTCATGCGCAAGTTTGAGGAGAAGGCTGGTCAGCTCTACGGTCAACAGAAGATTAAAGGTTTCTGTCACCTCTACATTGGTCAGGAGGCATGCGTTGCCGGAGCCGTTTCGGCTCTGACCAAAGATGATAAGTGGATTACCGCTTATCGGGACCATGCTCACCCGCTAGCGCTGGGCACCTCACCCAACGCCATCATGGCTGAGCTGTTTGCGAAAGCAACCGGCTGCTCCAAGGGCAAAGGTGGCTCCATGCACATCTTCGATAAGAACGTAAACTTTATCGGTGGTCATGGTATCGTAGGTGGGCAGGTTCCCTTGGGAGCTGGAATTGCCTTTGCTGAGAAGTACAACAAAACGGGCAACCTGTGCATTTGCTACATGGGCGATGGTGCGGTTCGTCAGGGTGCGTTGCACGAAGCTTCAACATGGCTATGCTATGGAAGCTGCCTGTCATCTTCGTGGTAGAAAACAACGGCTACGCTATGGGTACTTCGGTACAGCGTACTTCGAACGTAACCGAACTCTACACCTTAGGTGAGAGCTACGACATGCCTTCGGAGCCCGTGAATGCGATGAACGTAGAAGACGTGCATAACGCGGTAGCTCGGGCTGCTGAGCGTGCTCGTGCTGGCGAAGGCCCAACGTTCCTAGAGTTCAAGACCTACCGCTATAAGGGCCACTCCATGAGCGACCCGGCGAAGTACCGTACCAAGGAAGAAGTAGAAGATTACCGCTCGCGCGACTCCATCGAATCCGTACGCCACACCATCCTCACGCACAACATGGCTACTGAGGAGGAGCTAACGGCCATTGATGACAAGATTAAAGTACAGGTACAAGAGTCGGTAGACTTCGCCGAAAATTCGCCTTACCCAACGGCCGACGAGCTATATAAAGACGTGTACGTACAGCAGGATTATCCTTATATCCGCGACTAGTACGGCGCGCAAGTTAAGTAGGCCTCACGCCGCCTTTTTGAGTTATCCTCATGTCCAAAATTCCCTTCACGGGCAAAAGTCCCCAGGCCCGCCAGCAGCAACAGGTGACGTCCGATCCGCTCCAACCAGTGGAGGCGTACAACCCGGAGCACCCGCTATTGGAAGACCCCGACGCACTGGCTACCCGCTAGCAAACTCGGAAGATTTCCTGCGCCGTAACAAGAGTGTACTGTTAGGGCTACTAGCCGTGGTAGTGCTGGCTGTGGCTGGTGGCTTTGGCTACTACATATGGCGCTCTTCACAAGATGGCAAAGCGCAGGCGGCTATGTTCCAGGCAGTGGATTATTGGGAAGCCGATTCTTTGCAGCAGGCAATGAAAGGCGACGGACGGAACCTGGGCTTGGAGCGCATAGCTAGCGAGTACAGTGGAACCGACGCTGGAAACCTAGCCAACTTCTACGCGGGTGCCGCTGCTCTCAAGCAGGGTAACTTTAAGGCAGCAGTCGATTTCTTGGAAGACTTTAGCTCCGATGACTTGCTGGTGCAAGCCAGGGCTTACGCTCTGCTAGGAGACGCCCATCTGGAGCAAAACCAGAACAAGGAAGCTGCTGACTTTTACAACAAGGCAGCTAACCACAATGCCAACGAGTACTTCTCGCCTATCTATTTGCTGAAGGAGGCTACTGCCCGGGAACTAGCAAATGACTACGCGGGAGCTATCAGCGCCTACGACAAGATCCTGACGGAATATCCAGCTGCTGCTGAGGCCGCGGAAGCTCGTCAATATAAGGCACGGGCTGAGGGTTTGGCTGGCAAGTAGGTCAGCATCTACAAGCTTAGCCCAACAGTTCAAAACAAGAAGAGGCAGCCACTGGCTGCCTCTTCTTGTTTTGAGAACTACCATACGAAGGAGGCGTTCGGCCTATCTTTGTCGGCAGTACCCCAAGTGATTTTCTGCACCTAGTAAATTCTGCCTTACATGGCTACTTCGCTCAAGAACCTCAGTGACTATACGTCCGACCATTTTATTGATATCTCCGAGAAGCGCTTCGGATTGGTTGTAGCGGAGTGGAACCGCGACATTACGGATACCCTGGCCCAAGGCGCACTAGAAACGCTACTCAAGCACGGGGCCAAAGCAGAGAATGTATTTCGGAACACTGTACCCGGTAGCTTTGAGCTAACGTTGGGGGCGCAATTGCTAGCACAGCATGAGGAGATAGACGCTGTAATCTGTCTAGGCGTAGTTATCAAAGGCGACACTAAGCACGATGACTACATCTGTCATGCGGTAGCCAACGGGATAACCAACGTTGCCCTGAAATTTAACAAACCCGTCATATTCGGGGTGGTAACTACCAACAACCTCGAGCAAGCCTGGGATCGGGCAGGCGGTAAGCATGGTAATAAGGGCGTTGAAGCAGCAGTAGCTGCTATTCACATGCTCGGATTCTAACAGTAGGAGACTACGTCATTCCAAATATGGAAGCGCTTTCTGGCAGGATATTGAACCTGAACGGTTGAGCGTTAATGGCTAATAGTTGATTCGGAGACAAAAGCGTAGCTTTGTGCCCGGAAACACCCTGTTGTAGTGGGAGTGCCACACCCTAGCTCTTCACGGGGCAAGACGGAAGTTGGTGTGGTAAACTAATTTCCTGTGCCATCTGTTGGATGGCCAACGGGTTAGGGCCTACTACTGGCTGGGATTCTAATTATCGTCAATCACCATTAATCTTCCTGCATTAACATGAGTGAAGCACCCCTACGCTATTCCAGGGAGGAGCTGGCTGAGTTTGAGCAAATCATTCAGGACAAGCTCACAGCCGCCCGTAAGGAGGTAGTGTTCATTAAAGAAACGCTAAGCCGGAAGAACGACTCTGGTACCGATAACACGGCTTCGTCGTCGAAGGTATTGGAGGATGGCGCCGACACGGCTGAGAAGGAAAGCTTGAACCAGCTGGCTTCGCGCCAGATGAAGTTTATCCAACAGCTCGAGAATGCCCTAGTACGCATCAAAAACGGCACCTATGGAGTTTGCATTGGCACCGGTAAGCTGATTCCGAAAGAACGCCTGCGTGCTGTACCCCACACGCAACATTCGATTGAGGCCAAGATGGCCCGTCGCGACTAGCGCATTACACTACTTACGCATAGCCCGGATTAGCGGCCGTAGTCTTTCATTGAAGACCGAGCCGATAGTCCGGGCACTGTTTTCTTAGACTGGTGGTTTCGCCTTTGCGGTGTACACCGTCTTTCTTTGCACTACTTATTTCACTTGTACCGTAGCGATACGGCACTTACGCTTCTTCCATATGGGCAAGAAACATTACTCGGGCGATGCGCCCAACCGTCGTCCCTCCCGCACCGCACCTGGTAGCGAAGGATCCCGCAAGTTTTCAGGCTCTAGCCGCGACGACCGGAGCACTTCTGGTGGTGCCCGTTTTGGCAGCAACCGCAGCGACGCTCCCAACGACCGGTCAGGATTTGGTCGTGGCACGGGCAGCGGATTTGGCGGCCCTAAGAAATTTGGCACTTCCAACTCTGGTGGTCCCAAGAAGTTTGGCGCTACAGGTAGCAGCTTTGGTCAGCGTCCATCGAGTGGTCGTGACTTCAACCGCAGTGGGGAAGGACGCCCCGGCGGCTTTGGGCAGCGCTCTGGTGCAGGGCGCGACTTTAGTAACGAGCGCGCTCCGCGTCGCTTCGATGACCGGCGTGACAATGACCGGAGCGGCGAAGAGGCGCGTCCAGTACGCCCCTACGAGGCTAGGAAAACGTGGCAGGGCCAGCCCTACCAGCAGGAAGGCAAGCCTACCGTACCACGCGGTGCACCTGGCGAGCGGAACCGTAAGTTCAACAAGCAGAACCCATACGAGCAGGATGCTCCGGCCCCACGTAGCAACACCTTCGCACCCCGCTCCGATGCAGGCTTTGACCGCAGCCGGGACGCAAGTGGCCCTGACCGTGAAGTGCGTAGTGCTCGGCCTTTCGACTATCGTGGTCGGCCAAGCGAGCTAGACGCCAATGAACAGCCCCCACGCCGTCAAGCAACGGAGCGCCGTGAAGGTGGCTACGGTGGAGGTAGCTTTGGTGAGAAGCGGACAGCACGCCCAAGCGGCTATAGTGCAGACCGTGACACGCGTGGTACCGGTGAAAAACGTTTTGGCGGTACCGACCGACGCGATGAGCGGCCTACGCGCTCCTTTGAGGAGCGCCCCGCCCGCAACAAGCATACGGGCCGCGACCTAGATTCCAACCAAGCTGGTAAGCGCAAGCGCGGAGACATAGCGGGCGAAGCTCCTGACTACAAAAACCTAAAGTTCTACGAAGAGGACAAAACCCGTGGCAACAAGCGTCGCCGCGAAGAAGACGACCAAGCCGGTGACCTTACTCGTCTGAACCGCTACATCGCCAATGCTGGTATCTGCTCCCGCCGGGAGGCCGATGCCCTGATTGCAGCCGGTGAGATTCGCGTGAACGGTGAGGTAGTAACGGAGATGGGTTACAAAGTGCAGCCCACGGATACGGTGCAGTACGGCAAGACCAATCTGAACCGGGAAAAGCAGGTGTATGTACTGCTGAATAAGCCAAAGGATTTCATTACTACCACCGATGACCCAGAAGGCCGTCGTACGGTGATGGAACTGGTAGCAGGAGCTTCTAAGGAGCGGATTTTCCCCGTGGGTCGCCTGGACCGAAATACGACGGGTCTGTTGCTATTCACCAACGATGGAGAGGTAGCCCAGAAGCTTTCTCACCCCTCGAATCGGAACAAAAAAATCTACCAAGTAGAGCTCGACAAGCCGCTGACGGAGGAGCACCTGCGCCAGATTGCAGAAGGCTTGGAACTGGAAGACGGTAAAGCCGAGGTAGATGATGTGGCAGTAGTAGCCGGTAATGCCCACTTTGTAGGCATTGAGATTCATACGGGGCGCAACCGCATCGTACGCCGCATTTTTGAGCACTTGGGGTACGACGTCGTAACGCTGGACCGGGTGCAGTACGCAGGTCTGACCAAGAAGGACCTGCCCCGCGGCAAGTGGCGTTTCCTGAACGAGAAGGAAGTTATTCGCCTGAAGTATTTTATGTAAGCACGCAACCACCTGCTTAGCGGGTGGCTCTTAGTGGTGAAAATCGGGAAAGCTCAGATGCTACCTAGTTGGAGGTGTGCTAAGCTTAGTGAAACCAAGTGCTTCGTAGCGTTTGCGCTTTCCTGACCTCACCTTTCACTAGTTATTTCTTGCCTAGTAGTGCGCACTCTAGCCCTCGACATTGGGAATACGGCCGTGAAGTACGGTTGCTTTGCTGATGACGTACTAGTTGAATCCGCCTCGCACCAGACGCCGGACCAAATCCGGGATGCTGTGCAACGGCTGCAACCCACCCACGCAATAGTTGCTTCGGTAGCAGAGCCTACTACTGCCTGGGCTGCCGAACTGCAACCGCTTGTGCCTGGCCGGGTCTTGGAGTTCGTGCCCGCCGCTACGCCGCTACCAATTGGCAATGCTTACGCTACTCCCCAGACGCTGGGGGCCGACCGATTGGCAGCGGCAGTAGGAGCGGCTTGGCTACTACCACACCGAAACGTGGTAATAGTAGATGCTGGTACAGCTATCAAGTGCGACCTTGTGGATGCAACGGGTACGTTTCGTGGGGGGAGCATTGCACCTGGTTTGGGTATGCGCTTCCGTGCGCTACACACGTTTACGGGGCGTTTGCCGTTGCTAGAGTGGCCTGCTGCCTCCGACGAGGTAGTGCCGCTTACGGGCACCGATACTCAATCGGCTATTTGGAGTGGCGTGTTGAACGGGGCTGCGTCTGAAGTACGTGGTTTACTGGCCGACTACGCAGATCAATACCCACAGGTAGCAGTAGTGCTAGCCGGTGGTGATGCGGCCTTCTTCCATGCCCGGCTGAAAGGCTCTATCTTTGTCGTACCGGAGCTCGTGCTGATTGGGCTTCATCGAATTTTAGTACATCATGTCTCAACCTAATTTCGCCGGCCTTGCTGGTGGTCTTTCGCTACTAGGGTTGCTGGTAGCTCCGTTGGCTTACGGACAGGGCCTGGGCAACTCGCCCTATTCACGCTTAGGCCTCGGCGATGCGAACTCCAACATGGGGGGCGTCCGGCAGATGGGTATGGGTGGCATTGGCGTGGCAGCTCCGAACAGCACCAACGTGAACGAGCTGAACCCGGCCATGCTGTACTACACGTCGCGTACCACGTTTGAAGCTGGCTACAGTGCCCAGTTTAAAACGCTACGCAACAATGTAAGCTCTCAGCGTACAGGCTCCGCAAACCTAAGCTACCTAGCACTGGCCTTTCCTATTTCGCGGCGGTGGGCTGGCTCTATTGGCCTCAAACCTTACAGCTCCGTCGACTACGAATCAGTTACTGTTGACCCAGTTATTGGTGACCCAAATTCAACGGCCAACAATGAGTACAAGGGTAGCGGCGACCTAGCTGAAGCGTACACCAGCCACTCTGTGCGCATTGCTAAGGGCTTGGTTGTAGGAGCATCGGTAGGGTACGTGTTTGGTAGCATTGATCAGCAGCGCGCTACTACCGTTATTACGCCTTCTTCAACGGACGCCAATACCGTTCGGGACGTGAACATCTACCACGTGCATTACTCTGACTTTGCTTTCCGAACCGGCATCCATTACCGGGGCAAAGTGAATGACAAAGTGAATTTCAACCTGGGTGGGGTATACAGCTTCCAGTCAAATTTGAATGGGGAGCGTTCTATTTCTCAGAACCGGGAAACATTAGAGCAGTTGCAGCTTAGCTCTACCGCGCTGGAAACCGATGCGCCAGGTAAAGCTACCGTGCCAGCACTAGCTCAAGTAGGTGTTAGCTTCGATAACAACCGCAACTGGAGCTTAAGCCTTGATGGCTCGCGGCAGGAGTGGTCCAAGTTCGTCGCCTTTGGCGAAGCAGGCGGTGCTTCTGGCGTGCTCTTGAGCGATACCTACCGAGGAGGTATTGGTGGGGAGTTCACTCCTGACCCAACTGCCGTAGATAATTACTTCCGTCGCGTTACTTACCGGGCTGGCCTTAGCGTAGCACAGTTGCCTTACCGCCCCGGTGGTAATACTCTGTATGACCGGGCAGTAAGCTGGGGCTTCGCATTTCCGCTTCCCACGGCTACTCCGCTCGACGGCACAACCATTAGCTTAGGCTTCATCTATGGGCAGCGCGGCAACACAGATGTGCAGCGCCTCTCAACGGGTGTTTCGGAGCGTAACGTGAAAGAAGATTACGTGCGCATGCAATTGGGCGTCACGCTCAACAACCGCTGGTTTATCAAGCGCCGCATTG
This sequence comes from Hymenobacter sp. AT01-02, assembly GCF_000961955.2. NCBI lineage: Bacteria > Pseudomonadati > Bacteroidota > Cytophagia > Cytophagales > Hymenobacteraceae > Hymenobacter > Hymenobacter sp. AT01-02. The sequence goes on along the minus strand of NZ_JZIR02000056.1, from coordinate 28,253 downwards.
AGTAACGGACGTACTATGAATACGTATGGGCGACATCTGCTCTGGATAAGCGGGCTAGTTGTACTGCTGCTCGGTAGCTGCCAGAAGCAAGCCGACGAAGTGGTTAAACCAGTCTCGTACACGGGGCCGCTGATAGAAACCGAAAACGTGCTCATGCTCGTTAGCGACTCAGCCAAGCTGCGTATCCGCCTCAAGGCGCCGCTGGAGCAGGACTTCGAAAATGGCGACCAGATTTTTCCTAAAGGGCTCAGTCTTACCTTTTTGTCGGAAGATGGTAGCAAAGTGGTCAATACCATTGAGGCCAACTACGGCAAGAAGGAAAAGGCGAAGAGCCTGTACATTGTGCGCGGCAACGTGCGGGTATCAAACGTAGAAAAGCAACAGCGGATGAATACCGAAGAAGCTTTCTACGACACAGGTAAGGCGCTGATTTATACCAAGGAAACCACCGAAGTACGGGTTACAACGCCCACCGAAGTACTGACGGGGAAAGGCTTAACGGCTAACCAAGACTTCTCCCGCTACACCATTCTGACGCCGACAGGAGTTTTTGATGTTAACTCCGCCCCGGCGCCTGCTAGTTCTCGCTAACCGCTGCTTGCCATGAAACGTTTTTGGGACCCGGGCCTCGGGCGCACTATTCTGTTCTCCCTAGCCCTCGTCACGTTTGTAATTGCCAGCTACCAAACCTTAGCGGTCGGTAAGATGGATGGGCTGTACCGCAACTACTGGCTTTTCATGCTCTCCTTTGGCTTCCTGATCAGCTACCGCTACCTCAAGCAGCGCGCCAAGGAAGCTGCTGCGGCCGCGGAAGCCGCCCAAAAAGCCGCTGCCGCCGCTGCCCCGGCCCGCAAAAAAACGGGTGGCAAAAAGCGGTAGTATCTCATATTGTATAGTGTGCATACTGCTTGTGCAGTACCTACCTCCGGACCTCCTTTCGTCCAAACTACCACTCCTGCAGTGGCAGGTTTTGGAGAAGCGAGGTCCGGTGTCATTATAGCCACCGAATACACAGAACAACAGATTCTTGCTACTGCCAAGGAGGCCACGTGGCTTACCGCACAAGCTCACTTCGCTGCGCCCTTTGAATGTCCGGGGGTTTCTGGTTATTTTGCACCTCTTTCCACTTTTTTACCTGTGCTTTTTTTCAAGTAAATGGCATTAATTAACACAATCCGAGAAAAATCGGGCTGGGCAGTCGGGGCCATTATCATCGGCCTGCTGCTCTTCATGTTGGGGGGGGACTTCCTCTACGGCCGCAATAGCCTCTTTGCTGGCAACGACCGGGTAGTGGGCGAAGTAGCCGGGGAGAAAGTGGACTATGAGACGTTCAATGCTACCCTGGAACAAGCCAAGCAGGCCTTCATTGCTCAGCAAGGCCGCCAGCCCGATGAGAATACTATGGGCTACCTGCGCGACCAGGCATGGAACCAGACGCTTTACCGCATTGCCTTCCAGAAGGAGTTTGACAAGCTAGGACTGAAAGTGTCGGACGATGAGTTGACGGATATGGTGCAGGGGAACAACATTCACCCAAGCATCCGGCAAGCCTTTACTGATCCGCAGACTGGGCAGTTCGACAAAACCAAGGTTATTGAATACCTCCGCAACCTCGACAAATTACCCCCTCAGACTCAGGAGGCCTTCCGCAACTTCGAAGCCAACCTAGGGCCTGAGCGTCTAGCTGCGAAATACAACAACCTGCTCAAACTGAGTACCTACGTAACGGCTGCCGAAGCCAAGCGCTTCGACGAAGCTCAGAATAGCAAAGCCAACGTACGGTACTTACTGGTGCCCTACTTCACCATCTCCGATTCGAGCGTGAAGGTTACGGATGAGCAGGTGCAAGCTTACATCGACAAGAACAAAGGCCGTTACAAAGTAGAGGATGGCCGCTCTATTGAATACGTGACCATTCCGGTTACGGCCTCGGTAGAAGATAGTGCTACCGTACGGAAGACGGTAGACGAACTGGCTACCCAGTTTACTACTGCTCCTAACGACTCGCTGTTTGCAAAGCTGAACTCAGATCAGCCCTATAACGCGGCCTACCTCTCGCCGGCCGATATGCCGGAGAAGCTTCGTGGTCAATTACCCTTGCAAGTAGGCAAAGTGTACGGACCTTACGCTGAAAACGGCACTTACTCACTGTTTAAAGTAACCGGCCAGAAAGCCGGCGCGCAAGCGGCTGCTCGTGCTAGCCACATCCTGATTAAGCCGGAGGGTACCACGCCCGAAGCTGATGCTGCGGCCAAAGCCAAAGCCACCGATATCCTGAACAAAATCAAAGGCGGTGCCGACTTTGCCGCTATGGCCCGCCAGTATGGTACCGACGGTACTACCACCACCGGTGGTGACCTAGGCTGGTTCCAGCAAGGCCGCATGGTACCCGAGTTTGAGAAGGCAGTATTCGGCGCTACGTCGGCCGGGTTGCTACCTGCTCCGGTAAAAACGTCATTCGGCTACCACATCATCAAAATCACCGCGCCCAAAACCACCCAGACCTACCAGGTGGCCGCTGTGCAAAAGACCATTCAGCCTACCGATGCTACCCGCGACGCAGCTTACCAGAAAGCGCAGCAGTTGAAGGGCGAAGCTACCGACCTAGAGTCGTTCCGGAAGGCAGTAGCCAAGGATAAGTCTTTGCAGAAAGTAGAAGCCAAAGGCCTCGGCCGCGGCGAGCAAGCCGTGAATAACCTGCAAGGTGCTCGTCAGTTGGTACGCTGGGCTTACGGCTTCAACCCCGAAGGCACTCCTACCCAAGTAGGAGATGTATCGGAAGTATTTGAAATTGGTGACCAGTACGTTATTGCGGTTCTGACTGGCGAGCGGACGAAAGGAGTTGCCGACGTTGCCAGCGTGAAGCCAGAAGTATCTGCCTGGTGCGCAACGAGTTGAAAGCCGAGCAAATCATCAAGAAGCTGAGCGCTGCTAAAGGCTCATTGGAGCAAATGGCCCAACCTACGGCCCCAACGCCCAAGTGAAAACGGCGGACAACGTAGTGCTGGGCACTGGCCAACTCCCTGGCGTTGGCAACGAGCCCTTGGCTGTCGGCAAGGCTTTCGGGCTGAAGCCCGGTCAGAAGTCTGCCCCCTTCCAGGGTGAGCAGGGTGTACTGGTAGTAGAAGCCGTAAGTGTACAAAAGCCTACAGTACCTACCGACGTGAAATCTGTTCGCCAGCAGTTGATGGCCCAGCGCGCTGCCCGCACCGACAACCTTACGTATGAGGCCATTAAGCAGCATGCCAACGTGAAAGACGAGCGCACGAAGTTCTTCTAAACCATACTGTTCTCAAGAATTAAAAAGGGCCGTACCTTCGGGTACGGCCCTTTTTGTTTTTGGCGTTGATGCAGCGCCGCAACTTTATACCTCGACTTTTGAACGGGGGAGGCAAGGACGGCCGTTGCTCCTTCACTGGATGGTAGCAGCCTGCGGGCGCACTTCCTTACTACTTTTTTAGTTCTGCTTTTATGAAGATGCAGCTACGTTCGGTCTTGCAAAAGGGAGGTGTAGCCCTGGCCCTGGTGGGTGGGCTGCACCTCCTGATTCCTACCGCGGGGAAAGCCCAGAGCGAAGGCAACACCATTGCCCTGGCTCGGGAATATGCGCGCAAGGGGGAAAGTGAAAAAGCCGTTTACCTCTTCGGGCGGCTGCGCAACGAAGACCAAACGGCATCTGCTATTCTGCCCGACTATGTAGCTTCTTTGCAAAACCTGGCAAAGCACAAAGACGCCGAGAAGCTAGTAAAGCGCGCGCTCAAGCAACGCCCAGAGGACCCCACGCTAGGTGTGCTGCTGGGGGGCGTGTATACCAAAGCCAACGACCAAGCAGCAGCCCAAAAGCAGTATGAGCGGGTGGTAAGTCAGCTGACTACTGCCCAGGTAGTGCCCGTAGCGGCAGAGTTTCAAAAAGCAAGCTTGCCGGAGTGGGCCGTAAAAACCTACTTGCGTGGAAGAGAAGTAGCCAGAAACGACACTGAGTTTTCGCCTCAGCTAATTCAGCTTTACACCCAGAGCGGGCAGCAGGATAAGGTGATGGGTGAAACGCTACGGTTATTGCAGGACGATGAACACCAGCTGCCCTTTGTGCGCAACATGCTGCAAAACAGCCTGCAAGAAGACAAGGACTTTGAGGCGCTAGAGAAAGAGCTCATTGGCTTGGTGCAGAAGAACCCTGACCGCACCGTGTACAGCGAATTACTGCTGTGGTTGCAGGTACAGCGCCGCGACTTTACGGGCGCCCTTGTCCAAGCCAAAGCCCTCGACCGTCGGGGCCGCACGGATGGGCAGCGGGTGCTGGAAGTAGCCGAAATTGCCCGCCGCAACAAGGACTACGAAAGCGCAATTCAGGGCTACGACTACTTGGTGCGCGAGTATCGGGGCAAGCCCTTCTACGCCTTGGCGCGTCAGCGCCTAGTGCAGACCCGCGAAGAGCAAGTGCGCACTACCTACCCCGTAAACGTAGCCCAACTACGGGGCCTGCTGCAGGAGTACCAGCAGGTGCTGCAAGAGCTGGGCCGCACGCCCGAAACGGCTCCCGTACTGCGGAGTATGGCGGCCTTGATGGCTTTTCAACTAGATGAGAAAGAGCCCGCCATGAAGCTGCTGCAAGAGGTAATCGACATGCCCCGTGCCAGCCTAGAGGTAGTGGACCAAGCCAAAATTGATTTGGCGGACATCTACCTGCTTCGGGCAGAGCCTTGGGAAGCAACGCTGCTGTATTCGCAGGTCGAGAAGTCGCACAAGGATACGCCGCTAGGGTACGAAGCCAAGCTGCGCAACGCTCGTCTTAGCTATTTCGCCGGCGACTTTAAACTGGCCAAGTCTCACCTTGATATTCTGAAGCAAGCTACTAGCCGTGAAATTGCCAATGATGCTATGCAGCTCAGTCTGCTCATCACCGACAATACGGCCATGGATACGGCCGGCGTAGCTCTCCATGACTATGCCGCCGTAGAGCAACTCGTATTTCAAAACAAGATTCCGGAGGCCCTACGTGGCCTTGATGCTCTGTTGCAAAAGTACCCCGGCCACGCTCTGCAAGACGATGCTTGGTACCTGAAAGCCCAGTTGCAACGCCGCACTGGCGACTACCCAGGCGCCATTGGTACGCTAGAGAAAATCACGGCCAATCCAAAGTACGACGTGCTAAGCGACGACGCTTTGTTCTTGGCCGCTAGTATTCAGGAAGAAAACCTGCAAGACCGCGACAAGGCCCAGCAGCTTTACAATCAAATGCTGGTGAAATACCCCGGCAGTATCTACGTGGCCGAGGCCCGTAAGCGGTTCCGCAAACTACGCGGCGACGCAGTAAACTAAGCCATCTGCCGATGCTGCGCCTACTGTATTGCGTGAGTTGAAGCGTGGTCAGCGAAGCCCTGGCATACACGTTCTGCCTCAACCCAAAACGGCCTGCTAGAAACGACGTGGGTTAGCGGAAGAACAAAAACATCAGTCCTAGGATGACGATAAAGGCTACGTACATCAGGCCATCGGAGAGGATGTATTGGCGGTATTCCTGAAAGAACTGACGAAGCTTTGACATTAGCAGAAGTATAGCCGGGGGTAGGGCAGTGGTTGTTGCTGTGTCCTTGCTGGTTAAGTAGAATTTGCGTCCTAAACTGTCCGTTTCAAAGCTACAACATCCGCACTAGCTGATGGAAAAAGGGAGCCGAAACCGCGGTTTTTCTTCGTACTTTTGAAGGTATAGCCAGTATGGGTTCTGGCAGAATATGGAAAAACGATGGATTCGCAAGCCCGCGCCCGACGCTGAACAAGTACGGCATTTGGCCGACGCCTTGCGCGTCAACGAGGCTGTCATCGGCCTGCTCTGCCAGCGCAAAGTTTGCAGCTTTGAGGAAGCCCGCGCATATTTCCGGCCAGCCCTGGCTACCCTCCCCAACCCTATGCTGATGCGCGATATGGACCGCGCCGTGGACCGCCTAGTGCGGGCGCTGCATTTGGGGGAGCGAGTACTAGTATTTGGTGATTACGACGTGGATGGTACTACCTCCGTTGCCCTGGTTTTTAGTTACCTGCGCGAGTTCTTCGGCCCTTCTCGCATCGACTACTATATTCCTGACCGGTACAAGGAAGGGTATGGGGTTTCAGAAGCCGGTATTGATTTCGCGGTAGACAATAGCTACCAACTCATTATTGCGCTCGACTGCGGAGTAAAAGCCGTGGAAAAGGTAGCTTACGCCAACCAGTGCGGCATCGATTTTATCATCTGTGACCACCACTTGCCCGGCGCCGATTTGCCGGAGGCCGTAGCCGTTCTCGACCCCAAGCGGGCCGACTGTCCTTATCCCTATAAGGAGCTTTCTGGTTGCGGAGTAGGATTCAAACTCATGCAGGCTTTCACCCAGCACCAAGGCTTACCCGAGGAACCGCTGTATGAGCTGCTAGACCTGGTGGCTGTCAGCATTGCCGCCGATATTGTGCCTATTACCGGTGAGAACCGCACATTGGCTTACCACGGCTTGCGCTTGTTGAATGACCGGCAGCGCCCCCAGCGCCCCGGCCTCGATGCGCTGCGTGAGTTGGCGGGCATCCAAAACGCTGAACTGAACATCAGTAGCCTGGTCTTTGGCTTCGCGCCCCGCATCAATGCGGCGGGCCGCATGGGAGACGCCAAGCGTTCCGTGGCTATGATTTTGGCCGAAACTACGGCTGAAGCAAAAGACAAAGCTGGCGTAGTAGACAAAACCAATCAGGAGCGCCGCGGCTTTGATACCAGCATTACCAAGGAAGCCTTGGAGATGATTGAGCAAGATGCCTTGCTCCGCACGGCTAGTACTACCGTGCTCTTCAAGCAGGACTGGCACAAGGGCGTAGTAGGCATTGTAGCGTCGCGCTGCCTTGATAAGTACTACCGCCCTACCATCATTCTGACGGAAAGCAACGGGAAGGCTACTGGCTCGGCCCGTTCAGTAGTCGGGTTCGATGTGCACCAGGCCATCGAAGAGTGTTCCGACTTGCTAGACCAGTTTGGCGGCCACATGTATGCGGCAGGCCTTACGCTACCCGTGGAAAACGTGCCGGCCTTCCGCGAGAAGTTTGAGCGCATTGTAGCAGGCCGCATTTTGCCGGAGCAACTGATTCCCCCAGTTGAAATCGATCAAGTGCTGGCACTGCAGGATATTACGCCCAGCTTCTTCAACCTGCTCCATCAGATGGAACCGTTCGGCCCGGGCAATTCCAATCCTGTGTTTATGTCGGATAAGGTGTATGCTACTCCCGATTCGGCCCGGATTGTCGGCAACTCGCACTTGAAGTTGACCCTTACCCAGGACGGCCGTCATACGGTAGACGCCATTGGTTTCGGACTAGGCGAGTACCACGAGCGAATTCTGCGCGGCGAGCCATTTCAGGTGTGCTACACGGTAGAAATGAACGAATTCCGAGGAGTGAAGAACTTACAGCTTCGCGTGAAAGACATTCGCTGGGAGTAGAAGATTAGAAGACGGCGAAGGTCTTGTTAGGCACGCAGCAGCAAACGCTATCAGTTATTCCTTCCGGATCCACCACGCCCAGGCAACAAGGACTACTTGCAGGGGGAGGCGCAGCCACAAAGCCCAAACTGGGAGTAGCCTGCTGCCTTCATAGGATTGGAGCATGTATACATTGGCCGGAAACACGGCTACTAGTAGCAGAATAAGGCCCCAAGAAGCCATGCGGCGCGTAGTCGGCACAAGCAGTCCCAACCCGCCGGCAATTTCAGCCATCCCGCTCACATACACTAGTAGGAGAGGGGCCGGCAGGTAAGGAGGAACGATACGCACAAAGATTTCTGGGGAAAGAAAATGCACGATACCCGCGAAAGTAAACAGCCCGGCTAGCACGTAGCGGCTTATCTTTCTGTACTGAGGCATGAAGGAAGGGGAAGGAAGTAGCAGGGCCCTACGTTAGGGCTAGGTGTTTGTGTACCCTGGTAGTAGGCCATAGGTTGTCATCGTTGAGCTAGAGCAATAACCACGCGTAGGCAATGTGTACCTTGCAGCAGCGTTTAGGCTGTTGTCTAACTTATTTATATTTTCTTGATGAAAACGCGTTATCTGGCCCTTGGGCTGATATTAGCTGGCACTGCGCCGGTAGTAGCCCAGCAAGCCGGACCCGGCTATCAGATTGCTCTTGATTTGCAGCATGTGCAGAATGACCGCGTACGAGTAGTAGTAAATACGCCGCCCGTGAAGGAGGAGCAGGTTACGTACGTGATGCCCTCAGTAGTACCTGGCTCCTATTCCAAGAAAGACTATGGACGCTTCGTTACAAGCTTTAAGGCGTACGATAAGAAAGGCAAGTCACTGAAGGTGAAGTACAATGGGCCTAACTTGTTCGTCATCGACAAAGCCCAAAACTTGGCGCGCTTAGAGTACTTGGTAGACGACACTTGGGACGCCAAACAAGACGACTCGTTTATCTTCCAGCCCGGTGGTACCAATATTGATGTGGGCCGCAACTTTACCATTAACCACTACGGTTTCTACGGCTACCTCGAAGGCTACAAGATGCAGCCCTACCAGGTAAGCGTGCAGAAGCCCGCCGAGCTCTACGGGGCCTCCGCCCTCGACGTACGCCGGGAGTCGGCCACCAAGGATGTTTTCACGGCCAACAGCTACGTTACCCTTGCCGATGGCCCCATCCTGTACAGCAAGCCCGATACGGCTAGCTTCAGCACGGGAGGAGCGCGCATTGGCGTGGCCGTTATGTCGGAAGGCGGCGTGGTGAAGGCTACTCAGGTAAGTGAAATGCTGCGCCCCATGGCCGAAGCCCTGACGAAGTTTTTCGGTAAGATGCCGGTGCCCCGCTACCAGTTCTTAATGTACTTTCCCAGCCTCAACTCGCCTCTGGTGAGCATGAGCGGCGGTTACGGGGCCATGGAGCACAGCTACTCTTCCCTATACTTCCTACCTGAATTTCCGGACCAGGACCGTATGCGCAGCTTGGTGCTCGAAGTAGCCTCGCATGAATTTCTGCACATGCTGGCCCCGCTCAACATCCACAGCCGCGAGATTGGCGAGTTTGACTTCCGAAACCCACAGATGTCGCAGCACTTGTGGCTCTACGAAGGCGTAACCGAGTACGTGTCGCAGCTGGTGCAGGTGCGCGGCGGCCTCATCAGCCCCGATGAGTTTCGCAGCCGCATGAAAGCCAAAATCGACAACTCTCAGCAGTACAAAGATGTGTCGTTTACGGAGATGAGCCGCCGCATTCTGGAGGCTCCTTACAAAGACATGTACCAAAACGTGTACGACAAAGGTGCCCTCATTGGGCTCCTGCTGGATATTCGGATTCGGGAGCTAAGCCAGGGCCGCCAAACCTTGCGCGACGTGTTGCTTGCGCTACGAGAAAAGTACGGGCCCGACCGCTCGTTTGAGGACAATCAGCTTATCCCTGAAATTGTGGCGCTGACCAATCCGCAGCTGCAAGCATTCTTTGATCAGTACGTAATTGGTGGCAAGCCCTTGCCGCTAGCCGAGTACTTCGGAAAAATAGGGTGGACGTATGCGCCCGTGGCTCAAACCAAAGTGAAAGCCTTCGGCAACATCGGCTTTGCGTACGATCAAGAAAAAAATCAGTTCCGGGCCGTGAAGACCAAGGCGGAGGAAAACGCATTCGGCCTGCAAGAAGGCGACGTGATAGTGGCTATAAACGGGCAGGCCGTAACCATGCAAAACGCCGAGAAGCTGCTACGCCCATTGGTAGAGCCCCAAAATACCGAACCGGTACGCGTAAAATTCCGCCACGAAAACACTCCGGAGCAGGAGCGCACAGCTACCCCCCGGGAGTTCGACGTAGAAGTGAAAAACCTGGTAGAAGCAGCTCCCGCACCCACGCCGGCCCAGCAGGCATTGCGCGATGGGCTACTGAAAGGGTAGCACTTCGGCTAGTTGTCTGCGGAAGGGGGCGGCGGTACTGCTACCCCCGTTCGTGGTCCGAGTGCCTTCCCTGTGTCACGATACTAGCGCTTACCTGTCCTTATCTTTGCTACCGATGATTTTACGCGCTGAACACCTAATCAAAAAATACAAGTCACGCACCGTGGTGAACGACATGTCACTGCATGTTGAGCAAGGCGAGATTGTGGGGTTGCTGGGTCCCAACGGCGCGGGCAAAACCACTTCGTTTTACATGACGGTGGGCATGGTTAAGCCTAATGAAGGCCGTATTTTCCTCGATGATAAGGATATTACCAAGCTGCCCATCTACCAGCGGGCCCGCCTCGGTATTGGCTATCTTGCCCAGGAAGCTTCTGTCTTTCGAGACCTGACAGTGGAGGAAAACGTGCTGTCGGTGCTGGAAATGACGGACATGCCTAAGCAGGCCCAGCTGGACAAGGTAGAAGAGCTCCTCAACGAGTTCAGCCTAACGCACGTGCGCAAAAACTTGGGCCGGGTACTAAGCGGGGGAGAGCGACGACGCACTGAAATTGCCCGTGCCCTAGCCGTAGACCCCAAATTTGTGTTGCTAGATGAGCCCTTCGCCGGCGTAGACCCCATTGCCGTAGAGGAAATTCAGGGTATTGTGGCCAAACTCAAGCATAAAAACATAGGCATCCTCATCACCGACCACAACGTGAATGAAACCCTTAGCATCGTAGACCGGGCCTACCTGCTATTTGAGGGTAAGCTGCTTAAGGCTGGCACCGCCGAAGAGCTGGCCGCCGATGAAATGGTGCGGCGTGTATACTTGGGTAAGCATTTCGAGTTGAAGCGAAAAATTTAGCTACTAGTACGTAGCATTACCAGCCGGCAAAGAGGGCGGAACTTGGGGGCTTATAAGCTACCACAAGCTCCGCCCTCTTTGCCGACTGGGTATAGCCACTACGGCTATTTCCGGTAACTTTCCCGGCCTGCCACAGGTACAGAAGACCTCCTTCCGTTCCTTTTTCATCTCCCTTAGTCCTTCCTTGTGATCAGCACCGTTCTGACCTGGGCCTTGCAGCGACGTCTTGCCAGCATTGCTCACTTCCGCGACAATCCGCACGATGTACAGCAGCGCGTCCGGGCTGACTTGTTGCATACGGCGCGAGGAACAGAGTGGGGTCGTCGGTACGGATTCGCAGATGCCCCCTCGGCTCAGGAGTTTGCTCAGCGCCTACCCATTAGCAGCTACGAGGACCTGTACCCGGAGATTGAGCGCGTACTACGTGGGGAGGCCAACGTGCTGTGGCCCGGCACGGTGCAGTGGTTCGCCAAGAGCAGCGGCACCACCAACGCCCGCAGCAAGTTCATTCCTGTCACCCGCGAGTCGTTGCACGACTGCAACTACCGCGCTGGCCGCGACATGACAGCCCTGGCAACGCTGCACTACCCCGAGGTGGATATTTTAGGTGGCAAAACGCTTTCCCTGGGTGGTACCCACAGCCCCAACCCATTTCGACCGGCTACTACGGGCTCCCGGGTCGGCGACGTATCGGCCGTAATCATGCAAAACCTGCCTGCCTGGGCGGAGTTTGTGCGTACTCCGCCACTTGAGTTAGCCCTGCTGGATGAATGGGAGGAAAAGATTGCGCGCATTGCCGACCATGTGCTGACAGCGGATGTGCGCGTGCTGGCAGGGGTGCCTACCTGGATGATTGTGCTACTGCGCCGAGTGGTGGAACTGGCGGGAGCCACTACCATTCTGGATGTATGGCCCCGTTTGGGGCTGTTTTTGCACGGCGCCGTCGCTTTCGGGCCCTACCGGGAACTGTTTCGCCAACTCATCCCTTCCGACCAGATGCACTACTTGGAGGTGTATAATGCCTCGGAGGGCTACTTGGCGGTGCAAGACGAGCCCAACTCCGAGGACCTGCTCTTGCTGCTAGATCATGGCATCTACTACGAATTCTTGCCTGCCGACCAGTGGGAAGCTACCGAGCCCCAGGCAGTTGGCCTCGATCAGGTAGAGCTTGGCCGCACCTACGCAGTCATTATTAGTACCAATGCTGGCCTGTGGCGCTATAAGATTGGTGATACCGTGCGCTTCACCAGCTTGGCGCCTTACCGCATCCGAATATCCGGCCGCACCAAGCACTTTCTAAATGCTTTCGGGGAAGAAGTGGTAGTGGAAAATGCCGATGCTGCCATTGCAGCCGCCTGCCAAGCTACCGGCGCTACCGTCCGCGACTTCACGGCCGCTCCCGTGTACTTTACTGCTCACGACGGGGCTTCCCGGGGCGGGCACCAGTGGATACTGGAGTTTGTGCAAGCCCCGCAGGACACGGCCCAGTTCACCGCCGTCCTCGATCATACGCTGCGCCAACTCAACTCCGATTACGACGCCAAGCGCCACCGCGACCTAGCCCTTACGCCCCCTCTGCTGACGGTAGCCCCGCCGGGCACTTTCGAGCGGTGGCTAGCTCGCAAAGGCAAGTTGGGTGGGCAACACAAGGTGCCGCGCTTGAGTAACTCACGGGAGCTCGTAGAGGAAATCCTTGATGAACTAAAAAAATAGTTATACCTTCCGTAGCTGTCATCTGCTAACCCAGTATCCGATGTGCTACCATACGTGTATACGCCTTAATTTGCTCCAACAGCCTGTAGTAGCGGCGGTAGCGGCCTTACTACTTGCCTCCTGCACGAGCGGTGGCTTGGTGGCTCGGCGTCCTGCAAACCGTTTAGACCCCGCGGGCCATCGGCACGGCCGCTGGCGGGAGTATTTCGACATGGCAGAAACAAAAACTGCCAATCAGGGCAAGTACAAACACGGATTGCCGGTCGGGCGCTGGCGCTACTATACCCCAACGGGTGAGCTAGACCATGTGGAGCGGTTTCACCATCGACCAGTAGGCCTTGTTTCCATGACCTATTACCATCCCAACGGTCGTCGGGCCAAGCAGGGAATGGCTCGATACCGGGCTGAGCCTGATGGAGCGCATTTTTACTGGCAAGGAGAGTGGAAACGCTACGCTGAAAACGGCCAGCAGATACCATCTGAGTATTACGTACGTGGAATACTGCAGCGTACTACGCCTCAGTAAACAGTATACTCGTGGGCAGTGCTCCCCAGAATGGCCGGCTTCGCATGTATGCAGAGCCGGCCATTTTGCTGGGGAGCAAGCATTTTCCTACTCGTCTAAGATGCCACCCATCAGATTGCCAAGTACGCCGCCGCTTTCCTTGCGGGCATTGCCACCGGTAGGCGCCAGGGCTTGAATAAGTTTCTTCACGGGCATCGACTGTAACCACACGCGCCCGGTACCGCGAAGCGTGGCTAGGAGTAGGCCTTCGCCCCCAAAAATCATGGACTTCAAGCCGCCAGCCCGGGCAATACTGAAGTCGATACCGGGCTCGAAGGCAACTACGCAGCCAGTGTCTACGCGCAGTAGTTCGTTGTTCAGGCGCTTCTCAATGATGGTGCCGCCCGCATGAATAAAGGCTTTTCCGTCGCCCGTGAGCTTCTGCAAAATGAACCCCTCACCGGCAAAAAGTCCTGCTCCTAGCTTCTGGTTGAAGTGCAAGCTGATTTTAGTACCCCGAGCTGCCGCTAGGAAACCATCTTTCTGCACAATGAGGCCCTGGGGCAAGGTGCGCAGGTCTAGTGGGATGATAGTACCTGGGTAGGGTGCTGAAAAGGCAACTCGGCTTTTACCGTAGCTGCCCCGGTGAGTAAAATGAGTCATAAACAACGACTCACCTGTGATGAGACGCGTGCCTGCCGAAAACAGCTTGCCCATAAAACCCTGGTCGGGCTCCGAGCCGTCTCCCATTTTCGTCTCAAAGGCAATAGCCTCGTCCATGTATACCATGGCCCCAGCCTCGGCAATTACTGTCTCATTGGGGTCTAGCTCTACTTCTAATACCTGAATATCGTTGCCGAGAATCTTATAATCGACGTCGTGGGACTGCATGGGGAAGGAGGAGGAAAGAGGGTGAATAACGTCCCAAGTATAGCCAAATATGAAAAAGTAATGCCAGTACTAGCCATCGTGAAGCCTATTCGGCCCCGATGGCTAGTACTGGCATGACCAATACCACATAAGGTGATGAAGAATTATTTCTCTTCCTCTCCCAATTCTTCTTCAGTATCCTCTTCGGCCGAGGCCTTGGGCCCTTTTTTCTTGGCTTCCTTGCTAGTACGCCGCATAAAATCCTCGTCGGTTTCTTCGGGCTCTTGCGCCCCTTCTTCCAACGGGAAATCTTCCTCTTCGTCTTTCTCACCAAACTGCCCGGCACGGTCTACCAGTTTCTTATCGCGCACGTGCCGATTTAAAAATTGATTGATGTCTTCAATAGAATAGTTGGAGGTGATTTCACCCAGCGGATTCACCTTGATTTCAAAGCCCTCCAACTCTTTATGCACCCGGGCTTTCTTCTCGGGGTCGTTCTTTTTCTTTTTCGGGCTAACGGGTTTTTTGGCCATGAGCGTAGTCGGTTGCTAGTTATCAGGGCCATACATGATTAAGGCCACATCTTGCTGCATACGGCGCTACCTCCAACTAGGATTTGGCAAAAGGTTAGTAGTACTACCCTGTGCTCGATGGCAAGCCTAGTACGGCTCCCCTAGAGCGAATTGGCAACGGTGCTAAAGGACAGGGCAGGTAGTAGCACCACACAAAAAAGCGAGGTGATAGTCTAGTTACTATCACCTCGCTTTTTTGTGTGGTGCTACTACAGGGCCGCTACAGCCGCTTCAATGCGCTCGGCAGTTTCCTGGGTGCCCAAGATGCTCATGATGTGCATCAGGTCGGGGCCAGCGGCAGCGCCAGTTACGGCTACGCGTAAGGCCTGCAGTACCTGCCCAATTTTGATGCCCTGGCGCTCTAGCACTTGCGTAAGCAGTGCTTTGATACCATCGGGGGTAGCGTCGGCACTGGTTGGCAGCTCCTTGGCAAACTCGGCCAGCGCACCGGCTACCTGAGCATTCCACTTCTTGCTGATTACCTGCTCATCATAGCTAGTCGGGCGCGTGAAGAACAGCTGAGCTTCCTTGGCTAGGTCGGCTGGGAAGGTAGCCCGCTCTTTCACTAGGGCCGCAATTTGCTCGGCCTTATCGGCGGGTACTTCCTGGCCTTGCTCCTGCAGGCTTTCGGTGAGGTAGCCCGCCAACTCAGTATCAGATTTTGCTCGCAGATACTGCTCGTTGTACCACCGCACCTTGTTCTGATCGAAGCGGGCTGGCGACTTGCTCACGCGCTCAATCGAGAAGGCATCAATCAACTCGGGCATGGTGAACAATTCCTGCTGAGAGCCGGGATTCCAGCCCAAGAAAGCTAGGAAGTTAATGAATGCCTCGGGCAGGTAGCCACTTTCACGGTAGCCACTGCTCACGGTTGGAGCACCAGTTTCTGCATCTTTACCGTGCCATTCCAGCGGAAATACGGGAAAGCCAAGACGGTCACCATCGCGCTTGCTTAGTTTACCAGTGCCATCGGGCTTCAGCAAGAGCGGCAAGTGGGCAAACTGCGGCATGGTGGCTTCCCAACCCAGGTAGCGGTACAGAAGCACGTGTAAGGGAGCCGACGGCAGCCATTCCTCGCCCCGAATAACGTGGGTGATTTCCATCAAATGGTCATCCACGATGTTGGCTAGGTGATACGTCGGCATACCATCCGACTTCATCAGCACTTTGTCGTCAATGGAAGAGGAGTGTACTACCACCCAACCCCGAATCAAGTCGTTGAAGCGTACTTCCTCCTTACGGGGTACTTTCAACCGAATAACGTACGGGCCCCACTGTCTAACAACTGCTTTACTTCCTCAGCCGGGAGGGTCAAGGAGTTGCGCATTTGCGCCCGGGTAATGCTGTTGTACTGCGGGTTTGGCACCTTAGCCGCCGTCAAGCGGGCCCGCATGGCGTCTAGCTCCTCGGGGGTGTCGAAAGCATAGTAGGCCGAGCCGCTGTCGATAAGCTGCTGAGCGTATTGCATGTACATTGGCTTTCGCTCGCTTTGGCGATAGGGGGCGTGCGGGCCTCCTACCCAAGGGCTTTCATCTAGCTCAATACCGGCCCACTCCAGGCTTTGCCGAATATAGTCCTCAGCACCTGGCACAAAGCGGTTTTGGTCGGTATCTTCAATGCGGAGCAGCATCTTACCGCCCAGCTTACGAGCAAGGAGGTAGTTATACAGCGCGGTGCGCACGCCGCCAATGTGCAGCGGCCCGGTGGGGCTGGGCGCAAAACGCACCCGTACTTCTCTTTCCATAATACAGTCAGTTCGCCGCGTTATCGGGATAGAAAAACGCGCCGCAAAGGTAGCTAATTAGCGGGGGAGGGCGAAGGATAGTTATTCTATCACCAGCCCATACTTTCCTAACAGGCCTGGCAGGCTCTGCAGGGCAAAACGCGCTTGTTTTACGTCGTTTAGTTCTGGATCTAGGACTACGCCCTGCGCCGTCAGAAAATCAGCGCCAACCAAAGAAGTCTGGCTAAAAACAGTTCCGCGCAGGTGGCACTCCTGAAATAGCGCGCCGGTGAGGTTGGCGCGGGTGAAGTCAGCCTCTTGCAACGAGCAGCCTATAAAGCGCGTGTTCGGCATCACTTTGCCCCAGAAGGAAGCGTAGTCTAGCTGACACTTGTCAAAATGGACATCGAAGAGCATGTCGCGGCAAGCCGTAAACTGCAAACCTAGCAGCTTGCACCCATCAAATGCTACATTCTGCATGCTGGTATTGGCCACCGTAGCGCCGGCAAGGTTGCAGTTCTCAAACAAGCACTCACTAAAACGGCGCCCCGACAAATCGGCTTGGCTCAGGTCGAAACCGATAAAGTGGTATTGCTCAAACTCCTGCTGGCCTACTAATGTGGGGGGCAATACCCGCGTCAGCACGTTATCCGGTGGAAACTGATCGGGCTTGCGCAATGGCTTGGCTGCTTTACGTGGAGAGGATCGGCGCATTATTCGCGGTTTTTGAAGCTCAGCCACAGAATGAGGCCCAGCACGGTAGCGCCACCTTTGATAGCCCATGCCACGGTGGAGCCCCACGTATAGATCCAATCTAGTAGCGGAAAATGGAAGTTAGCCGGTAGTAGGAGCGGCGCAGCAATAGCTATGAGTCCCGCAAAAAACAGAAAGATACCTAGCTCTCTCATCGGTAATAGGTGATATAAGAATGCTATAGAGGTAGTGGCTGGCGAACTATACCTGCTGTTGCAGCAAGCTAGCTGCCCGAAAGCGTATAGTTCGCCACCTTGCTAGTGTTGGGCTACGGCAATACAGGAAATTTCCACTTGCACATCTTTAGGCAAGCGGCTAACCTCTACCGTTTCGCGGGCCGGAGCATAATCAGCCTCAAAGTAGCTGCCGTATATTTCGTTGATTAGGCCAAAATTGCCGAGGTCCTTTACAAAGATGCTGCACTTCACTACGTCCCGTAAGGTGAGGCCAGCAGCTTGCAGCACGGCCTGTAGGTTGCGCATTACTTGATGCGTTTCTTGCGCTACGTCGCCTTCGCCAACCAACTGACCAGAGTGAGGGTCAAGCGGGATTTGACCAGAAACGTACACGGTATCACCAGCTTGTACGGCTTGGCTATACGGCCCAATAGGGGCGGGCGCCTGGTCGGAATACACTACAGTGTTGGGCATAGAAGCAAGATTAAAGGAAAGCAAATGAGAAAGCCAAAGTAAGAGGAAATTCTCCGGCCGTATGGTATACCCAAAATAGGAATTCCATAGAAAGAAGAAGGCCGTTCCGGGATACCAGAACGGCCTTCTTCTTTCTATGGAATCAATTATTCTACCGTTACCGACTTAGCCAAGTTACGGGGCTGGTCTACGTTGCAGCCGCGCATAACCGCAATATGGTAGGAGAGCAACTGTAATGGCACTACTGAAACCAGGGGCGTTAGTGCTTCGCTGGTAGCAGGTACCTCAATCACAAACTCTGCCATGGGCGGAATTACGGTGTCACCCTCAGTAACTACGGCAATGATGCGGCCCTTACGTGCCTTTACCTCCTGAATGTTGCTTACTACCTTCTCATACGAGCTATCCTTGGTAGCAATAACAACCACCGGCATGTTTTCGTCGATGAGTGCGATAGGACCGTGCTTCATTTCAGCAGCAGGGTAGCCCTCTGCGTGGATGTAGCTAATCTCCTTTAGCTTAAGCGCGCCTTCTAGTGCTACAGGGAAGTTGTAGCCTCGGCCCAAGTACAGGAAGTTGGAAACATCCTTGAAGATCTCAGAAATCTGCTCAATCTCTGTGTTCAGCAACAGCGCTTTCTCCACTTTGGCCGGGATGGTAGCAAGCTCCACCATCAACTCCCGCAGTCTAAGGTCGGTGAGCGTACCACGCTTATGACCCACAATCATGGCCAGAATCGTGAGCACGGTAACCTGGGCCGTGAAGGCTTTGGTAGAGGCTACGCCAATCTCGGGGCCAGCGTGCGTGTAGGCACCCGCGTCCGTAGCACGTGCAATGCTGCTACCAACTACGTTGCAGATACCAAAGATGGTAGCTCCCTTGCTCTTCGCTAACTCAATAGCGGCGAGCGTGTCAGCCGTTTCTCCAGACTGAGAAATAGCAATTACGATGTCTCGCTCTGTGATGATGGGGTTTCGGTAACGGAACTCCGAAGCGTATTCTACTTCTACCGGAATACGAGCTAGGTCTTCGAGCAAGTACTCTGCTACCAAGCCCGCATGCCACGACGTACCACAAGCCACAATAATGATGCGGTCGGCGTTCATAAACTTGCGCTCGTAGGCCCGCACACCTCCCATGTTCAGGTGGCCAGCTTCCAACTCCAAGCGGCCCCGCATAGAGTCGAGAATAGAACGAGGCTGTTCGAAGATTTCCTTGAGCATGAAATGCTCATAGCCACCTTTCTCAATGCTATCAAGTGCTAGCTCCAGCTTCTGGATATACGGCGTCTGCTGTACGTCTTCCTTGGTACGAATGTCCAGCTTGCCGTCGCGGATTACTGCGATTTCGTAGTCATTTACATATACTACCTCGTTCGTATACTCGATGATGGGCGTAGCATCCGAAGCCAAGAAGAACTCGCCTTCTCCAACTCCAATCACGAGAGGAGAGCCTTTGCGGGCGGCAATAAGTTGATTTGGCTCGTCTTTGCTCAATACTACAATGGCATAAGCGCCTACTACCTCATGCAAGGCAAGACGAACGGCCTCTTCTAAAGAGCAGTGGTTCTGCTTCTGAATTTCCTCAATCAGATTACCGAAAACTTCCGTGTCGGTATCAGAATGAAACTCGTGCCCTTGCTGCTGTAAGTGCGTCTTCAGGGCCGCATAGTTTTCAATGATGCCGTTATGGATAATGGCAATGCGCTCCGATGTAGAGTAGTGGGGGTGAGCGTTTACGTCGTTCGGCTCGCCATGGGTGGCCCACCGTGTATGACCCATGCCAATATTGGCGTGCGTATCCTTATCAGAGATAAAGGCCTCTAGTTCGGCTACTTTCCCTTTTTTCTTATATACGCTAAGCTGTCCGTTGAGTAGAGCTACCCCTGCCGAGTCATAACCACGGTACTCTAGGCGACGCAGGCCTTTGATGATGATAGGGCAGGCCTCACGGTGCCCAATGTAAGCGACAATTCCGCACATATTAAGTAGGTTGTGTCAGAGCGAAAATTTCTTGGGGAAAAGCAAAATCGGGCGGCAACGGCAAAAGCCGTGCCGCCCTTTTCAGATGGGCCGTAATAGCCAGTGTTTAGCTTATTGGAGGGTAGAGTAGTAAACGCGCAACTTAATGCCTCCGTTAGAGCTTGCGTCTAGGAGCGAGCGGTTTAGGGTTAACGAGGTATTGCTACGTAATACCGGAGAAAGTAGCAGCCCGCTAGGTAAGTCGCCGTTGAGCCTATTGGTTAAATAAGCTTGGATATACTCCGTCATGTTTAGGGAGTAGTACTGCGGCTCTAGCCCGAGGGGGAATGTAGCACTAGCCGGATACCCAATGCCAGCCGGGGAAATACGGACACTGCTATTGGGCAATGTTCCTTCTGCTTGTACTAATCTCTCAGCGGTAGTAGCACCTACCGTGCGTTCCAATACCTTGTTCTGATTGTCTACTTCGTACAAGTATACATTTGGAGCATAGGGGAATAGCCCGTTGCTATACTGCCGAATGGGAATTAGTAACTCAGCTCGGTTAATTACCCGATTCGTATTCGACTTTAGAGCCGACAAACCTTGCAACTCAATACGTGTACCAAGAGCTACTCCTTCTTGCAAATACGTGTAGGGGAAGTCAGAAGTAGGCACTACCTGCGCTCCAGGAGAATTGAGGGCCGCCAAACGCGTACCGCTAAAGTCGGTGGAGAGCTGAGTAAAGAACTTTGCATCCGCTGCTGTTGCTGAAGGTGCATTGCCGAATAGGATGTTGTAGACAATGGGGCGTAGCTTCGCTCCACTTCTCGTACGACCTTGGTAATAAAAGGCGATTCGAGTTTCGTTGGTGCGGTTGAATGCCACAACATTGTCCTGAAAACCAGCCGTAGGACCAAGTGCAAGACCACGCAGGATAGTGTTGATCTTATCCTGATTGAAGCCGGTAGCCCTTTGCGCAGAGAACAATGCATTAGCCAGCGCTGCCGTCTGCGGAAAGTTAAGTAGCGGTATGCGCACTACCCGATCCGGTACCGTAGTAGTAATTACGGTAGTTGTAGTATCGGTAGTGGAGCTAGCAGCAGTACGGGTCTTTACCTGACGGTTTCGGTTCAAAGAACCGGCAAAGCCAGATAGCAATGCGGTGCTAGTCGGTACCGATGATTCAGAGTTGTAAGCAGTGCGCTCACCAAGAGGTTGTTGGAGCTGAAACAAGTCTAGACGGACAGGCTGGGTAGCCGTACCATATACTTGGTTAAACCCAAGATGCAGTACTACCGAATCTAGCTTTACATCCGTGAAGTTCGTTGCCAACAACGAGTCAGGAGAGCCAATTTGTGCATTCAGGAATGCCCGGGCAGTCGTAGTGCCTACGTTAGCATCCCGCACGCGCCCCACCAGAAAGTGGGAGGCTTGTGCTGTTTGCACTGGGGCCTGCCGCGAGGTTGTAGCGGGCAGGGTTATGTCTTGGTATTGCGTTGAGATAGGGGAGGTGCCCGGAAGCTCTAACCCCAAATCGTTGGCTTTCTCGCACCCTGTGGCAAGGCCAAGAAAAGCAGCAACGGATAGAGAAACCGACGTGAGTCGGATGGCACTAGCTGGCCAGTTCATTATAGAGAGCGTAGTAAGAAGTCAGCAGGTTTTCATCGGCGCCTACCTGCCCAATTTGTTTTTTCTCCGAGTACTCCGAAAATAGCGTATTCAGGTTCTCACTGAAATCTTCGTCCGACTTCACAACCGAATCAGAGTACTCCATTCCTACCTTAATGAAACCACCAAAGTCGGCTGATTTCAGAGCGGCCAGCATTTCATCGTCAATGTCCAGCATCTTCGCTTTCTCAATGATGTCGCCCTCAAACTTGTGGTCGAACTCATTGTTGTAGATGGTAAACACCGATTTAGCGTCCTTGAAGATGGGGTCTTTCTTGTACGTTGTCTTCAGGTACATCGGAATCAGGCCTGTCATCCAGTCGTTGCAATGCACGATATCCGGTGCCCAGCCTAGTTTCTTTACTGTTTCCAACACACCTTTGCAGAAGAAGATGGCGCGCTCATCGTTGTCGGCGTGGAACTTGTCGTTCTTGTCTACCAACACCGATTTACGGTGAAAGTAATCTTCGTTGTCGATAAAGTATACCTGCAATTTGGCATTTGGAATGGACGCCACTTTGATGATAAGCGGCTTCTCATCTTCGCCAACGGCAATGTTGATGCCTGACAAACGTACTACTTCATGCAGCCGGTTTTTACGCTCGTTGATGATGCCGAACCGGGGCACGAAAATGCGGATTTCCATCCCCATTTCCTGCATTCCCTGCGGCAGCCGCCGCAAAAACTCCGCTACCTTGGTCGTTTGCAGAAACGGATTGATTTCCGTGGCAGCATAGAGTATTCTCAACTTGGACATACTAGGTCAGTTGGTGTAAATGGGAGAGGGCAACACTTTGGGATGCACAAAATTAAACATTTTTGAGGGAAAATTCAACCCTACCTACCCGACTACTCGCCGAATAGGCCATTTACTTCTATGGAGATACTGAATACCGCTACTGCGTTGCAAGCCCGCACGGAAGAATGGCGGCGCGCCGGGCAGCGCATTGGACTAGTGCCCACAATGGGAGCATTGCACGAAGGGCATTTGCAACTGGTGCGTGCTGCCGCTCAAGAGTGCGAGGTGGTAGTAGTGAGTGTTTTCGTGAATCCTACCCAGTTCAACAACCCCGATGATTTTCGCTTGTACCCGCGCCTGCCAGAGGCAGATGCAGAGTTGCTAGCTCCGGCAGGATGTACAGCGTTGTTCTTGCCATCGGTAGAGGAAATGTATCCTCAATCAACGGTACTCCAGTTTAGCTTTGGTAAACTGGAGCAAGTGATGGAGGGTACTCACCGCCCGGGTCACTTCAATGGTGTAGCTACTGTAGTCAGCAAGCTATTCCACATGAGCCGCCCTCACCGAGCCTACTTCGGACAAAAAGATTTGCAGCAGGTAACCATTGTACGCCAGCTCATTGCTGACTTGTCGTTCGACTTGGAGTTGGTGGTGTTTCCAACCGTGCGCGAAGCCGATGGGCTGGCAATGTCATCACGTAACCGGCGTTTGTCAGCAGAAGCGCGGGCCGTAGCCCCCCGTTTGTATGCTGCCTTGCAACTGGCCGCCCAACGTAGTACTGCCCGAGCTGTTTCCCCAGAGGAGGCGCGGCAGGCTGCCCTAGATTATTTGGCCGCAGAACCTGCAATTGAGGTAGAATATTTGGAGGTGGCGGATGCCCGTACGCTGCAGCCTGTGACGGAATGGCAGGAAACCAAAACCGTTGCGCTGTGCTTAGCTGCCCACCTGGGCGGGGTGCGCTTGATTGATAACTTGGTAGTGACGCTTTAAAAGCCGCTCAGTGTTAAAAACAGATTCGGGCGTTAGGTCTGCGCACTGCACTGGCCTTGGTGCTGTTGCTTCTTGGTACACGTGTAGCTTCTGTATCTTTACGGCCTTTCTGCCACCCGCTTCTTACTCACATGCACATAGAAGTTCTTAAGTCTAAAATCCACCGTGTAAAGGTTACGCAGGCGGAGCTCCACTACGTAGGTAGCATCACAATTGATGAGGACCTGCTGGACGCCGCTAACATGGTGGAAAATGAGAAAGTAACCATTGTGAACATCAACAATGGAGAGCGTTTCGAAACCTATACAATCAAAGGTGAGCGGGGCTCGGGCATGATTTGCCTGAATGGACCTGCGGCTCGGCGCGTGGCTGTTGGCGACATTGTCATCATCATCTCCTACGCCCTGATTGACTTTGCCGAAGCGAAGGCGCACAAACCCACTATTATTTTCCCCGACCAGCATAATCGGCTAGGGTAATTCTCTACCTGCAAAGGCCAATCGCGAGTTACTTTAGCCCAGCTTAAGCCCGAGCCACATCCAACCACCAAGCAGAGCACGTGAAGCAGCTGTTGACTATCCTCAAATATGCCTTGCTGCTGTCCGTATCGGGGCTGCTGATGGGGTATGCCATGCAAGGCCAACCCCTAAGTGACATTGGGGCGCGGATGAAAGAGGCCGACTATTCTTGGTTGGCAATTACTATGGTACTGTCGGCGCTGGGGTACTTCAGCCGGGCCTACCGGTGGAAAATGCAGATAACCCCCACCGGACACACGCCTTCCTACTGGGACGTGTATCATGCGATGATGGTAGGCTACCTGGCGAACTTGGTACTACCGAGGATGGGCGAGGTGATTCGGTGCTCCGTGTTGCAGCGCACTAGTAAGGTGCCTGTGCAGGTAGCACTGGGTACCGTGGTAACGGAACGGGTGATAGACGTGCTGGTACTGCTAGGCTTACTAGGAACCACGCTGCTGCTCGACTTCAACCGCTTCTGGATTTTCGTCACGGATAAGATACTAGCTGGTCGCCTCGATACGCTGGAGCGTAATCGCACGCCGTTGCTGATTGCCGGGGTTATTATCCTCTTACTACTGGCTGGTTTGGCATATACCCTGTTTCGCAACTTGGAGCGTCTGCGACAAAATGCTTTGTTTAACAAGGTAGTGCTACTTATTAAAGGGGTGTTGTCGGGGGTATTTAGCGTCCTAAAAATGGAGAACAAATGGCTCTTTTTGCTCCATACGTTCTTCACTTGGGCAGTATACTACCTGATGGACTACTTGGCCTTCTTCTGCTTTCCGGCTACGTACGATTTGGGTATGCGGGCGGGTTTGGCCGTACTCACTTTCGGTGCCTTTGGTATGGCTGCTCCCGTAGCGGGCGGTATTGGTCCTTTCCACGTGATGGTGCAGGGCATTCTGCTGGCGTATGGTGTAAGCAAGGAAGCTGGCATTACTTACGCACTAGTTGTACACGGCTCCCAAACGCTCCTCGTCGTTTTGATGGGTGGTATCAGCTTTGTGGCCAGTATGATCAAATCGGGCAAGGTGGCCCGGCGGATAGTGCCGGCCCCTGTTCTTACCGTAGCAGCAGATGTGGACTAAAGACAAAATACGCTCCCTGGCCGAACTGCTGCCAGTGGTAGCGGAGTGGAAGTTGGCAGGCGAAAAAGTAGTGTTTACTAACGGCTGCTTTGACCTCCTACACTTAGGCCACGTCGACTACCTAGAGAAAGCTCGCCACCTCGGCGACCGGCTTATTGTAGGGCTTAATACAGATGCTTCGGTAAGCTGCTTAAAGCCTGGGCGGCCCTTGCAAGACGAAGTGTCACGGGCACGGGTCTTGGCCTCTCTTTTGTTTGTGGATGCCGTAGTTCTCTTCGGTGAGCAAACCCCTTTGACCCTGATTGAAGCCATATTACCCAACGTCCTAGTTAAGGGGGATGACTATACCATCAGTGGAATTGTAGGCCACGAAATAGTGTTACAAAACGGCGGGCAGGTCCTGACCGTACCACTCGTAGCTGGGTACAGCACCACGCGCATCGTTGAGCAAGTACTTCGTACTGCGAAGTGAAGTAGAAATGAAGTGAGGAGGGAGATGTACCCGAGTCAACGTTTCTACTCGGTTCGTTGCTCCATCACTTAACTCTCTCTACTCCACACCATGTATTACAACTCAAGTCCTATTTACCTCATTGTCATCTTGGCAATGGTAGTAAGCTGGCTGATCCAGTGGCGCCTGAAAAGCAAATTCAGCAAGTACGCCCAAATTGGTTTGCAGTCTGGCCTGTCAGGTCGGCAAATTGCGGAGTTGATGCTTGCCGACCACGGCATTACCGATGTTCGGGTAATTAGCACGGAAGGTCAACTAACTGACCACTACAACCCCGCCGATAAAACTGTAAACCTAAGTGAGGCCGTGTACGAGGAGCGTAGTGCAGCTGCTGCAGCTGTGGCAGCTCACGAGTGCGGCCACGCAGTGCAACATGCCACGGCATATAGCGCGCTACAGTTCCGCTCGGCCATGGTGCCTGCGCTCAGTGCCGTTTCTAAGTTCATGCCTTGGATTCTACTAGCCGGCGTGTTCATGATCAAGACCACACTGATTCCACTGGGGTTGGGTATTGTGCTATTCTCGCTGACTACCTTGTTTTCCTTTGTAACCCTGCCTGTAGAATTCGATGCTTCAAAGCGGGCTCTTGCCTGGATTGATAAGCGGGGTATCGTAACACCACAAGAACACGCCATGGCAAAGGACGCACTGTGGTGGGCTGCCATGACCTACGTAGTAGCAGCTATTAGCTCCCTAGCTACACTATTGTACTACGTAAGCATCTTTATGGGTAGCCGCGACCGTCGCTAATCGGTACTGCTCCTCTTAGGCACTTCAGCATACAGACTGCCGCTCCCATTCTTCGGGGCGGCAGTTTTGCGTATCTGGGCGGCCCTTGGGCGCGTACCATCAAGCCAATCCAGCGAACTTCCTATCCGTAATAGGATGTTGCGGAGAAAAGAAATTCGGCATGCGCACTTTTTCTGCGCGGGCTAAAACGTAATTTTGAGCGTGGCCGCCCACCGGCCAGTAGAGAATATTCCCACCACCCCACCCTTTTCACATGGATTTTCAGCTCACTGAAGAACAATTGGCTGTGCAGGCCGCCGCTCGTGATTTCGCTCAAAATGAACTTTGGGCCGGTGTTATTGAGCGTGATGAACACCAAAAATTTCCTGCCGAACAAATCAAGAAAATGGGGGAGCTAGGCTTCCTCGGTATGATGGTTAGCCCCGAATATGGCGGCGGAGGCATGGACACGGTGAGCTACGTGCTGGCTATGGAGGAAATCAGCAAGGTAGACGCCTCCTGCTCAGTTATCATGTCCGTAAACAACTCCCTTGTATGCTGGGGGCTTGAGAAATACGGCACCGAGGAGCAGAAGCAAAAGTACTTGACGCGCCTCACTACGGGAGAGATAATAGGAGCCTTTGCCCTTTCTGAGCCCGAAGCTGGATCGGACGCTACCAGCCAACGCACTACGGCGGAAGACAAGGGAGATTATTACCTACTAAACGGCACCAAAAACTGGATTACGAACGGTACCACGGCCTCCGTATACCTAGTAGTTGCCCAAACAAACCCTGAGCTAAAGCACCGCGGCATCAACGTGCTCATCGTGGAGAAGGGGATGGAAGGCTTCCAGACGGGGCCTAAGGAAAATAAGCTCGGCATTCGTGGCTCCGACACGTGCTCTTTGCTGTTCAACGACGTGAAGGTGCCGAAAGAAAACCGCATTGGGGACGATGGCTTTGGCTTCAAATTCGCCATGCAAGTTCTAGCTGGCGGCCGTATTGGTATTGCTGCCCAAGCGCTTGGTATTGCCTCGGGTGCGTATGAATTGTCTTTGAAGTATGCCAAGGAGCGTAAGGCTTTTGGTGTTCCTATTTCGCAGCACCAAGCTATCCAGTTCAAGCTCGCGGATATGGCCACCAATATTGATGCTGCTCGCTTGCTCTGCTTACAAGCTGCTCACGACAAAGATGCGCATCAAGATTATGCTAAATCCGGTGCTATGGCCAAGCTCTTTGCTTCAAAAACTGCCATGGACACGGCCGTTGAAGCTGTACAAATTCATGGTGGGTATGGCTTTGTAAAAGAATATCATGTAGAGCGATTGATGCGTGATGCCAAAATCACGCAGATCTACGAGGGAACCTCTGAGATTCAGAAAATTGTAATCTCACGCGAAATCCTAAAGTAAGTTTAGAATAGCCTAAAATTCAGAAATATTGCATTAAACCCAGTCGAAAAACGACTGGGTTTTCGTTTTTGTGAATTTTTATATGTTATTTTGCATTACGTAAGTCGGAGGTACTATTTCCTTTGTTTATGAAGTGCACCCAAACCACCCAATAGATGGAAGATTATAATAAAGTGATAGAGTCGCTTGGTGTGCGATACATCAAGGCGAAAAATTTAGTGTTGCAGCAGCCGTTTACGGTACGCAACTCCTATGACGTTGGCAACAACCTGATTTTGTTGCACAAAGGACGGATTTCTTTTGGTGATGAGGAGCAGGTGGTAGAAGAGGGGGAGATGTTATTTATTCCCGGTGGCCGTGCTACAAAAGTTACCTATGGTGAAACTTCCTCGAAGAGTATCACCAACGACGACCTCATTAGCAATAAGGACAAGTTTTTCCATTCCAATATGGATCTTGACCTCATTGGTGATGCTGAAGAAAGCCATTCCTTTGTAAGCTTCGAAGCCAAGGTGTTCGATTCAGTGAACTTCTTTGCTTCACTGGACGTACCTGCGTTCCTTATCTCGAACAACTCCAAGCTGGCTAACCTCATCATTAAGGTGGTGGAAGAGAGCTTGCAAGAATTGCCAGGTCGGGAGCGTCTCATCACAATCTACACCGAGAACATCGTAGTAGAGATTGTGCGCTACATCCTAAAGAATAAGATGTTTGTGGAGCAGCTGGCTACCAACAGCACCTACTTCAAGGACCCTCGCCTCATTGATCTTTTCAACTACATCAAGGAGAACATCGGCGGCGACTTGTCTAACAAGGTGTTGTCGGGAGTGGCTAACGTGAGCGAGGACTATGTAGGTCAGTACTTCAAAATGCTGACCGGTATTAACCCGCAAGACTACATTGAATACCAGCGCATGGAGCGTGCTGTATTCCTGCTCCGCACTACCAAGAAAAGCATCCGCGACATTGGTAAGGAAGTAGGTTACAAGGACACAGCTTATTTCTGCCGCCGTTTCAAAATGATGTTCGGAATTCCAGCTGGCAAAATGCGCCGCCGCGAATCCGCCATGAACATCTAACTGATGCAGGACTGCTTCTGGGTAAAGAAGTAGGAA
>NZ_JZIR02000055.1:0-43480 GCF_000961955.2 Hymenobacter sp. AT01-02 | reverse complement strand
ACTTATTTGAGCTAGACCTGAATCCTGCTTCAAATATTTTTTCCGTTTCTTTCCAACGGTATAAGATTGCCTAACGGCGGACTCGTGTGGGCTGTTGGCTTTTTATTCCATGCTCGCCAACCAAGCCCCCCCCTTTCCTATCTGGAGGTATGCAGATGCTATGTGGCGGGGTAGTTATGCTGATAGTAGGCGTGCTGCGCGGCGAGGCTACCGGTTTCGCCCTGGCGCAGGTCACGGCGAAGTCGTGGGGGGCATACGCCTACTTGGTTACGTTTGGGTCTATTGTTGCCTTTACCGCTTACATCTGGCTGCTTCGGGTAGTTGAGCCAGCACTTGCGGGCACCTACGCTTTTGTAAATCCAGTGGTAGCCGTGCTGTTGGGCTGGGCCTTTGCGGGCGAATCCTTAAACGGGGGCATGCTTGGCGGAGCAGTACTCATTGTGCTAGCAGTTGCGCTAGTGATACTCGGTGGCAAGCAGCAACCAGCCGACCCATCGAAGACATAAGAACTACCCAAGTACTAGCCCTGTTCTAGGTGTGCTGCTCACACACAGAAACTACTGTACGCTATGGGCATTTGGTTTATCCTCTCCTGCTGATTTCCTGTCAGCAACCTCTTTTTTGTTCTCCATTCATGTCTGAAACCTTGCCTGATATT
This sequence comes from Hymenobacter sp. AT01-02, assembly GCF_000961955.2. NCBI lineage: Bacteria > Pseudomonadati > Bacteroidota > Cytophagia > Cytophagales > Hymenobacteraceae > Hymenobacter > Hymenobacter sp. AT01-02. Next base: position 42,822 of record NZ_JZIR02000055.1, on the reverse strand, counting down.
CAAACTGAGGCGGATATCCGCCAGTTGGTCGACGCTTTTTATAGCCGTGTGCAAACCGATCAACTCATCGGCCCCATATTCCAAGCAGTGGTACAAGACAACTGGCCTCGCCACCTTGCTACTATGTACGACTTCTGGAGCAGCCTACTGTTCGGGACTAGTCGTTATCGGGGCCGCCCGTTTCCTAAGCACTTGGCGCTACCTGTAGAAGGACAGCATTTCCGGCACTGGCTCACACTGTTTGTTGAAACCGTAGATGCCCATTTTAGCGGCGCCAAAGCCGATGAAGCTATTTATAAGGCTGGTAATCTGGCTACTATTTTCGAGTACCGAGTGGGGCAGGCTCGCAATCCATTGTCGCTACTATAACTGGTGCTGGATTGATGAAACCTATGCAACAATTTATAAAAAAAGTTTTATATTTATATAGCGAAGTCCATGCAACCTGCGTAAATTCGCTACGTATCAGGTAGCCCACAATCTTACTAATCCCCTATGAAAACGTCTCTTACTCTACCCGACATTCGCACCGAAGGCGACATTAAGACTTTGGTAGATACGCTATGCTCTAAGGCTACCAAGGACACCCTGCTGGGTGCCAGCTTTGGAGCGGCGGCACGTATTCATTGGCCCCATTACCTGACTACTCAATACCGCTATTGGAGCACCACCCTCCTGGGTCAAGGCTCTACCGAAGGCGATGCCCTGCCTGAGCAGCTGGCCCTTCCCCGTAGCGGCCCGCATGTTCAGCACTGGCTCGACCTGTTTTCTTCAACGGTAGAAGAGCACTTTGCCGGCTCCAAGGCCGAGCAAGCTAAACAACTGGCTAAGCAGCTCGTTACCCGCCTAAGCATCACTCGCTCCCGCGAACTACCCGTAGACTAATATCATCCCTCCCTTCCCTATTCCCGCTCTCTCCCATCCACCCTACTCCTAAAGAGGCCCTTGGCATACTGCCAAGGGCCTCTTTATTTTTCTACCCTTCAGACTTCAAGCTGTTTTAAGCGGCTCACCGCTATCTAGGCGTACCAGGCCACAAGCACAATTTGCCGCTCCTCTCTTGCGAGTAGCAAGCAGAAGAGCGGCAAATTGTGCTTGTGGGTGTACTACCCAATAATTATACGCCGAGCAACAGACGAGTTGGATCTTCGAGTAACTCTTTCACGCGCACCAAGAACGATACCGACTCGCGGCCGTCGATGATGCGGTGGTCGTAGCTCAGGGCCAAGTACATCATGGGGCGAATCACTACCTGCCGTTTTCAGCAATGGGGCGCTGCACAATGTTGTGCATGCCCAGAATAGCCGATTGTGGGGCGTTGATGATGGGAGTGCTCATCATGGAGCCGAATACGCCACCGTTGGTAATAGTGAACGTACCACCGGTCATCTGCTCAATCGTGAGCTTGTTGTCGCGGGCAAGACCAGCTAAGCGCTGAATCTCCTTCTCGATACCATCGAACGACAACTCCTCCGCGTTGCGAATTACCGGCACTACCAGTCCTTTCGGAGCCGATACGGCAATGCTGATGTCGCAGAAGTCATTGTACACGATGTCGGTGCCATCAATTTGAGCATTCACGGCCGGCCACTCTTTCAGGGCCACGCATACGGCTTGGTGAAGAACGACATGAAGCCGAGGCCTACGCTGTGCTTCTCCTTAAACTTGTCTTTGAACTTGTTGCGCAGGTCCATGATGGGCTGCATGTTCACCTCGTTGAAGGTAGTGAGCATGGCCGTCTCATTTTTCACTGCCACCAAGCGGCGCGATACCGTCTTGCGCAGGTTGCTCATCCGCTCGCGACGCACATTGCGGTTGCCGCTGGCAGCGGGAGCAGCTGCTGGGGCGGCCGGAGCCTTAGCGGGAGCGGCGGCCGGAGCTGGAGCAGCCGGACGAGCCTGGGCATTCTGAGCATCTTCTTTGGTAATGCGGCCATCCCGACCCGAACCTTGCACATCGGCAGGGTTGATGCCTTTTTCGCCCAGAATTTTACCAGCGGCGGGCGAGGGAGTACCGGTAGCGTAGCTGGTAGCACTACCTGCTGCCGAAGCGGCAGGAGCCGGAGCAGCTGGAGTTGTGGCCGAAGCAGCAGGGGCCGCGGGAGCCGCAGCACCACTACCCCCTTCAATACGAGCAATGGTAGCTCCGATGCCAATAGTTTCGCCTTCTGCCGCGGCATGACGGAGCGTGCCAGTACCTTCGGCAGGCAACTCAAACGTAGCCTTATCGGACTCCAACTCAGCAATGATTTCGTCGCGCTGCACTTGGGCGCCGTCTTCTTTCAACCACTTAGCTACCGTCACTTCTGTGATAGACTCGCCTACGGCTGGAATTTTCATTTCTACCGTGGCGCCACCGCCCGCACTAGCAGAAGCAGCCGCAGTTGGGGTATCAGCCGAGCCAGCTTGCGAGCCACCATACCCGCTCTGGTTGCTGGCTTGGGGATTTTGCTCGCCCTGCGATACAGGGTCGGCGCTCGGGGTAGCGGGGGCGCTAGCAGCCGGTGCGGCTGGTACAGCAGCAGCGGGAGCACCAGCACCATCGATTTCGGCAATAGCAGTACCGATACCAATGGTTTCGCCTTCGGCAACGCGAATTTTCAGCACACCGTCAGCTTCAGCCGGTAGCTCAAAGGTTGCTTTATCAGATTCTAACTCGGCAATTACTTCGTCGCGCTTCACGGTGTCACCGTCGGCTTTAAGCCATTTGGCAATGGTAACTTCGGTGATAGACTCGCCGACGGCGGGGATTTTGATTTCCAGACCCATGGTGGGAGTGTTGAAGGGTTTCGGTGGGTGGTAGCGCAAGCTAGGCAGCTCACACTCCTGAACGACTATTGATACGTAAACTCAGCGGTATCCCCTACTACGCAGGTTTTGGCCACATAGTAGGGGACATACTGGTTAGTCAGCTTTTTGCGCTGTGGCGGCCGTCTCCTTAATGGTTTCGTCGGCAACGGCTTCGCGAGGCTTGTCAAAGGCGCGAGCAACTAGCTCTTTCTGCTCCTTCACGTGCACCTTATTGTAGCCAGTTGCGGGCGAGGCCGATGGCTTACGCGAAATCACATCTTCCAACTCGCGACGCATGAAGCGCAACAGGTAGTTCCAGTAGCCCATGTTCTCGGGCTCCTCTTGTACCCAGTACACTTTGGCCTTCGGATACTTCGCTAGCTCGGCGTCCAGTTGCTTCTTGGGGAAAGGGTGCAACTGCTCTAGGCGAACAATGGCAACGTCCTTGCGCTCCGACTTCTGCTGTTCTTCCAACAGGTCGAAGTACACTTTGCCCGAGCACAGCAACACTCGTTTTACTTGCTTGTCCTCCACGTACACGTCGCCCAGCACTTCCCGGAAGTTGCCCGACGTGAACTCCTCTACCGGCGACACGCATAGCGGGTGACGCAGCATCGACTTGGGCGACATTACAACCAGAGGCTTACGAAACTCCCAAGTCAGCTGACGGCGCAGGGCGTGGAAGAAGTTAGCCGGCGTGGTCATGTTTGCCACGATGATGTTGTTTTCAGCCGCTAGCTGTAGGAAACGTTCGGGGCGGGCGTTGGAGTGCTCCGGACCTTGGCCTTCATAGCCGTGAGGTAGTAGCATCACCAGGCCGTTCATGCGCTGCCACTTGCTCTCCGACGACACGATGAACTGGTCAATCATGGTCTGGGCACCGTTGGCGAAGTCACCAAACTGGGCTTCCCAGATGACAAGAGCTGTGGGGTTTGCCATGGCGTACCCGAACTCGAAGCCCAGCACACCATACTCACTCAGCAGCGAGTTGTAGATGCACAACTGCTCATGCTCGCCTTCCATGAAGTTCAGCGAGTTGTAGGGAGCCGACGTTTCGGCATCATGCAGTACGGCGTGGCGGTGCGAGAATGTACCGCGCTGCACATCCTGCCCGCTCAGGCGTACGATGTGGTTTTCGGCCAGCAACGAACCATAGGCCAGCAGCTCGCCGGCGGCCCAGTTTAGGGTGCGCGTCTCGAAGAACATCTTCTTGCGCTCCTTCAACAGATTATCAATCTGCTTGATTGGCTTGAAGCCTTCGGGCAAAGTGGTCAGGGCTTGCCCTACTTTGTGCACTATCTCCTCGCTGATGCCAGTGACGGGCGACTGGTCGAAATCCTCGGGCTTGCTGCGGCGCAGGCTGCGCCACTCGTTTTCTAGCGCTTGGTAGTTGTAGGGAAGTGGCTTCTGCTTCACCATATCCAAGCGGGCTTGCAGCAGGTCGCGGAATTCGCGGTCCATCTGATTAGCCAGCTCTTTATCTACGTCACCGCGCTCTACCAGCATTGCGTTGTACACCTCCCGGGGGTTTTGGTGCTTGCTGATGATGTTATAGAGAGTAGGCTGGGTGAACTTCGGCTCGTCCGATTCATTATGACCGTGACGGCGGTAGCACACCATATCAATAAAGATGTCGGCGTGGAACTGCTGGCGGTACTCGGTAGCCAGTTGTACGGCAAACACCACGGCTTCGGGGTCGTCACCGTTTACGTGTACTACCGGTGCATCAATAATCTTGGCCAGGTCGGTGCTGTAGATAGAAGAACGGGCGTCTTCGAAGTCAGTGGTAAAGCCTACCTGGTTGTTAATCACGAAGTGCACGGTGCCGCCAGTCTTGTAGCCTTCCAGCTGCGACATCTGCGTTACCTCGTAGCCGATGCCCTGGCCTGCCACAGCAGCATCGCCGTGAATCAGAATGGGAAGCACCTTATTATAGTCGTTGCCGTAGCCATGGTCTAGCTTGGCGCGCACAAAACCTTCTACTACTGGGTTCACCGCTTCTAAGTGGGAAGGGTTGGGAGCCAGCTTTAAGTTTACGCTCCGCCCGCTGGCATCCACTTGGCTGCTGTAGCCCATGTGGTACTTCACGTCGCCGTCGCCCATGGTCAGGTCTGGCACGGCAGTACCCTCGAATTCCGAGAAGATCTGCTCGTACGTCTTGCCCATGATGTTGGCTAGCACGTTTAGACGGCCGCGGTGAGCCATTCCAATCATTACTTCCTCTACCCCCAGCTCAGCACCCTTATTGATGATAGCATCAAGCGCGGGAATAGTGGTTTCGCCGCCTTCCAGTGAGAAGCGCTTCTGGCCGAGGAATTTGGTGTGCAGGAAGTTTTCGAACACAACGGCCTCGTTGAGCTTACCGAGAATCCGCTTCTTGTATTCTATACCGGGGTTGAAGCTCAACGAATCCTTCTCTACTTTCTCGCGGAACCAGTCGAGCACCTGCGGGTCGCGGATGTACATGTACTCGAACCCGATGGTGCGCGTGTAGATCTTTTGCAGGGCCGCAACAATATCGCGCAAAGTGGCATCGGTGCCAAGACCGATTACTTCACCATTCTTGAAACGAGTATCGAGGTCTGCATCACTCAAGCCAAAATCAGCCAGGTTCAGCCGAGCCTTGCGGTCTTTGCGCTCACGCACGGGGTTGGTGCGCGCCACTAGGTGGCCGCGGCTCCGGTAGGCGTGAATCAGGTTGCGAACCTGCGTTTCCTTGTCAGCCGATACCGTATCTACGGCGCGTACCTGGGGAGCACCATTCGTGCTGGCGGGCGTAGTCAATACGCCAGCGCCATCGGCCTGAGGGATACCCCCTTCGGGATACTGCTGCGCGAAGTCGAAGCCTTCGAAGAACTTCTGCCAGCTTACATCTACCGACTGCGGATCAGTCTTGTAGGATTGGTAGAGCTGGTCAATGTATTCGCCGTGTGCATTGGCGATGTAAGAGTAAGCGTCCATGCGGTGGGAGCTGGTGGTGTCAGGGCAAATGTAAATAGGCTGATTAGAAAGCGAAAACTGATATTCGCATGTTCAAATAAACCTAAGTATCAGTTCTATAATTCCATCTAGCTTGAAACCATACTTAAGGGTGGACAATCTATTAAATAAAAAGAAAAGCCGCCCCTCATAAGAGGAACGGCTTTTTATAAGATTTGGGCCTTTCTATTTGGCTAAGGCCATTTTAAAGATGTGGTAGGGTTGATCCTGCTTACCGATTCCTTTATTCCAGGTTGGCGTTTTATGGATGGCAGAATTGGTTACGTACAAGGTGCCTCCATCAGATGAGAAGGCAAATGTATCCGGCCACTCCAAGCGGGGGTCCTGCACTACTGTCTCTATTTTGCCGTCAGGGGTCCGGCGCTTAATCGAATGATCCTCAAAGGTGGTCATGTACAGATTGTTGGCCGCATCTATCTCCATGCCGTCACAGGCGGGGACCTTGCCCAAATCCTCAATCTGCTGAGCCAACTGGGCGTCCGATAGAGCCGGGTTACGTAGTGCCTCCGTCTTTATGCGGTACAGTTTGTAACTAGTTAGTGGCTTCCAATACAAGTATTGCATGTCTTGGCTTAGGGCAATACCATCGGCGTTGAACTTAGCTTTGTTGCCACTGGGGTCAATTAGCTCGTGACCATCGGCTTTAACATTCAGCGTAGTATCAGCAAGCATGGAAGTGTGCATATTTAACAGCTTGCGCGCCTTGCCAGACTTCAAATCAACCACAACTAGGCTACCTACCCCCGATTCAGTGATGTACGCGTAATTATTTTGCGTGTCAATACGCACATCATTCAAGTAAGACTTCCGGGGGGCCACGCTTTCAGGGAAGCCGATGTTCTGCACTACCTTATTGGTCTTGGGGTCAATCTTTACCAATTTGGGCCCGCCAGGCACTGTGGCTTTTAGGCCCGGTGAAGCCGGGTCAAGTACCCATAGCATCCCCGTTTTATCGGCATATACGCTTTGCGGGCAGATCCAATGTTTCTGGGGCTCGTTGCGAACCGTCTCGTTCCAGATGCACCAGTTGGCATCAGGATATCCTTTCACCGAGCCATCAGGCTTGATTTCGGCTACGGGATTGACGGGATTATTATCCCAGCGTGGAAAATCCCCGAATACGCGCCCGTCGGGTAACACTGCTACCCCAACAATTTGCGGCTCTCGAAACTGAGCAACTACCTGCAACGGCGAGTTGGCTGGGGCAGTAGGAGCAGCAGCACCAGTAGAATCGGAGGTAGTACTTCCATTAGACGCAGTTGAATCAGCAGGCTTATCGGGAGCAGAGCAAGCGCCTAAAAAAGCACTTACCACTACCGTAGCACCCCAAGAGGTACGGGATACAAAGGAGGAAAAAACGGAGGCCATATGGTGGCGAGGGGTTAGTAAAAGAACAAAAACAAGTCAAAAAGGCAGACTATTATGGTCCGCACTTTTTTCTCTACGGCCGGGTTGAAAGCACGGTTGGGGATGCTAATACCCTGTAACCTATCCTTGGTGACCTACGTACTTGCGGCTCTTTAACCTGCTTAATATCCACGTTTACCCTTATAGCGGCCTAGTACAGCCCTCTTGGATGGCTGCCGACTCAATAAAAAAATTAGTCTTACCTTTGAGCCCTTCAAAAGCACATCATTTTATAAGTACAATCTATTATTCTAATTATCTATTTTACCACGCTATTTAGCACTTAACCTGACTGTTTTCGGCTGAATTGCCGCTTACCATAGATACCGAAGCCTATTTCTGCTTATCTGGCAGACATGCTTTTCCCAGCAGCCGAGTCGGGCCGGCCGTCCAAGCTCTCCGGGCGAAAGTGAGAGTCCACGAACCCAAGCGTCATGTCCATTGCGTTATTCCTACTGACATTCTTCTTCCCTCCCCGTGCTGTCTCTATCCCCGTGCTACGCCACCGCTCCTGACAGTTAGTCTGCCCCCTCGTCCGGTTCCCGTAGCGGTGCCGGTGCAGCCTGTTCTAAAGGCTCCCTCGTCCTTGTCGTACACCGTTACGGCTACTACCTACTGGCCCGAAGTTGGCCAGACAGATGCAGATCCAATGGAAACCGCCGACGGTTCCCGGATTCCTAAGCGGCACTCCAGCAAAACCCGTTGGCTTGCCGTCTCCCGCGACTTGCTCAGCAAGTGGGGCGGCCCATTTCACTACGGTGAGAAGGTGCAAGTACGCGGTATTTCCGACGCCCTAGATGGCGTATACATCATTCATGATACCATGAACCGCCGCCACCGCCACTGCGTGGACGTACTCGTGAGCGAGCGGGAATGCAAAAAGAAAAGTGGCTTTGAAGGCCGCTGGTCAGGTATCAAGCTTACCAAATACCCTTCCGAAACTACCCCTGAGCTTTCTTGGCAAGCTAGCTAGGCCGGTAATTCCTTTCTTTTCCTCAGGAATTTTCTGGGTAGTTGTGCAGTACACGGGGCTGCCCGTCGGCATCATACAGAAACGTAAGTGGCTCAGCTGGATTACGTAAGATTTCTTCCAGCGGAATTTGCCACCGTTTCCACATTTCCAGCAACGACTGTCCGTAGGTGTTGTTTTCCCATGGATTGAAAATGTCGCCGGTAACATCATCAATTAGTGCATCCATCACTAGTTCCTGGTCGCCGGGTTTTACCAGGCGGGGGAAATAGTTGGGCACCACATTCAGCAAGTACGCGGCGTAGTACACCCGCGCCTTAAACTCCGCAATCTGCACTGGGTGCAGGGGGCGGTAAGCATCCTGATACACTCTGCGCATAGCCTGCCGAATAATACCATTGTCGGCTAAGCAGGCTATTATCACAGTGTTATCTAGCTTGATGCTAAACGTAAGCGTACCTAAATCATCGTCATACTCAAACGGAATGGTATCCTCCTGGGCCTCAGCCTCAAGGATGAACAACGACCCAGGTACGAAGTCCTCGTATTCCATGGGCACGCGCAGCGCCTGAAACGGTTGGAAGAAAGCCTGAAAGCGCCGGAACAATTGCGCGTTTTCAGCCAGAGGGTATTGCGGCCGGGCCAATGGGTCGAGTTCGGTCAGTAGCTCCGTAACCAGAATGCCATAGAACATCTTCCCCAACCACAAGAACATAGTTTGGTCGTCTAACCCACGCAGGCCAGTGATGCCACGGTCGGCAGCGGCGGCTACGTGTGCTTCTAGGGGTTCTACATGATGCGTGCGGCAGTGCTCACAGCAGGCGATGCGCAGGTCTTGATACTGCACAATGCTCATATCCAACAGCTTCACTTGCCGCTCGTGCAAGTGGTAGCGTGTCATTAGCCAGTCGGCAAACACCGGCACGGTATCTTGGGGCGGCCTGGTTGGCATACCACACAGAAAACAGTGTTGGTAGCTAAAGCGCATGCCATCAAAAGGATCGTAGAGGGTGAGGGCGGGCAAAGGCTGGAACTCAGACATAGCAACTAAAAAAAGAGGGGCAAAGGTAGGAAATGCTGGCCGCGGGTGGGTAGGTCAACTACGCCCACCGAACAGCAACACATTACCTATGGCCGGCCAATATGTTTTCTACGCACTGCCAGAACACACAAAACCCCGCCTGGTACCAGGCGGGGTTTTAGAGGGTATGCTACCACATGTTTAGCGTGATAAGGTAGACCCCAGTTTGATGAGCAGCTTTCCGAGCTGGGCCAGTGGGCCGCTATAGCCATCGGAAGTTTCATCCGCTACTTTAGACGTCTCAGCGCCCAGTGTAGCAAGGGTTTCGGCAATGTCATGCACTTGCGTATCAGAAGCCGTCAGTTGCTCCCGCAGGCTAGTCAACTCCTGGATTATCTTGGCCAGCCCTGGGCGTTCTGACGCACGGAGTACTTCCGTCCAACGGTCTATTTCAACCAGGCCCTGGTCGTTGGCTTTATCGGGGGCTCCAGCGTTCAGCAAGTTCAGCGTGTCTTCGAGCAGCGCAGAGTTTTGCTGATCCGTTACATCTAGCGGTATGGTAGGCGTGGCTGGGGTCTGGGGGGTGGAGGCAGTAGAATCCATATAGTAGAAAAGCAAAAACAAATGGTTGAAAGAGCGTAAAGGGCTATACTTACCCGGCTCCGGAAAAGTTGGGCTTGTTGCGCTGGGTGTTTCTGCATCCTGCTTACGCATCACTGGCCGAAAACTTGCGGGGCCGTTGCCACTCCTATGCTGCACACCTACCAAGCCGATCCTTTTGCTGACCCTATCCGCCAACACCAGTTTGACGCGGTAGCAGCCGCCTTAGCGGTTGATTCTAGCGCGTCCGACACCCTGCTACTAGGAAACTTTCCTCTTTCTCCTGGCACCACTGCCGATGCCGTAGTCGTACGGCTGCGTAGCATTACCCTGCTACTGTTTGTACCTCACGGAGGGCTACTACACATTCCTGACTTGCGCTACGGTAGCTGGCAGCTTGATGACGTACCGCTGGCTGGCAATGCAGAAGCCGACAACCCTTTTCAGCAATTTCGGGAGCAGCGCGAAGCAGTAGCGGCGTGGCTTGCTCCGCGCTTGCCAGCCGATGCAGCTAACCTGCAATTCATTAGCGGGCTGGTGCTGTTTGCCGAGCCTGTACGCTTTGGGCCGGAGGTAGAGGAGCGCATGAGTTCTGTGCCTACGGCCTCGCTTTTTCACTTGCTGCCCAACCCCGCCCGTTTTACGCGCCGCCTAGCCCAGTTGGCCTCCCCAGAAATTGACCTAACAGCGGCCGATGTACGGCACTTAGCCGCCGAGGTAGGGCTACCAGTTGACGACCAGCCGCTCGCCCCGGCCGTGGCGCCAGCTACCGTCTATGCTCCCAGTGCAACCGACTTGCTACGCAGCAAAGCCGGCCGACTCTGGCGGTGGCTAGGTGCCGAAGATGTAGATGAACTGGACCGGGCCGACTCCGGGTACGAGGTAGATGTGGTGGCTCGCAGCCAAGAAAAAGCGCGGCTGGAAGAACTGCGCGCTACCCTGCAGGTCGACCTAAGCCAACAGCTACGTGCCATGGAGGCCCGGGAAGAAGAACGAGAGCAGCGCATTAGTCAGTTGCAGCACCAGCTAGCGGCAGCTCCCATATCGCCCAACACGTCCTCTACGCTGCAAGAGCAACTAGCCCAGGAGAAGCAAGAGAAGGCCGCGCTAGAATCCTCTATTCAGGCGTATCGGGCGGAGCTGGAAAACCGCAATCAGGAGCTCGGTACCAAAATTCAGCAGCTTGAAAATTTGCTACAACGGTTTGCCGCGGCTCCCCTTATAGGGCCTGCGCCCAGCCCTGCACCAGTACACGGGACCCCGCCGGCGCAGCCCCCCACCTCCTTAGGTAGCCCTGCGCCGGCCCCCGCTGGCCCTTCACCATCAGCTACTACTTCTTACCCATCTTCGGCTGGTTGGTCGCAAGAGGCGCGCAAGCAGGTGCTGGCTGGCGTCAGTAAGGGCCGCACCGTTCTTCAACGATTTGCTGCTTGGGCCACGCCGCACGTCACCCAGCTCCGTCACCAGCCCCGCAATGTTGCCTATGCAGCAGCCGGCGCTGCTCTGCTGCTAGCAGTAGCGGTAGTGCGCTGTAGCGACACCCCTGCTCCCGTGCCCTTCCGTCAAGGCGGCCTTCAGGGCCTACTTACCGCCAGCGGCGACACTCTGGTACCAGCTCGCTACGCCAGCATTGGGGAGTTTCAGGGCGGCCGTGCTGTAGTAGAACAAAACAAGGTTTTTGGCTTCATTGATGATGAAGGCCAGGAGGTGGTAGCACCCGCTTACGACGCGCTGTTTCCTTACTCTGATGGCTACGCGCGGGCCCGCATTGGCAAGTTCTACACCTTTCTGAATATGGATGGTGAGGAATTTGGAGCGTATTTCTACAGCGCCCGCGACTTTGCCAACAAGCATGCTGCTGTACTCGATTACCGGGGGTGGTTTTACATCACGGGCCCCGATGCACCGACCACACCACCACCCACCTTTCAGGAAGCTTATTCCTTTGACAAGGGCCTAGCACGAGTGAAAACCAAGGGCGCCTTTACCTTCGTTTCTGAAGAGTACTTAGCCGATACTACTGCAGGCACCGCTCCCTTTGGCCGCTATTCGCAAGCCACCGACTTCGATCCGCAGGAGCGGGCCTGGGTACGGCAGAATGGGCGCGGCTTCTACATTAACCGGGAAGGCGAAGAACTGAAAAACTAATTCGCTTCTACGGTTACGTAGCGGCTAGTCTTCGTCGTCATCATCACCGTGCTTATTCTTTTTGTGCTTACCGGCTTTTTTGCCTTTACCGTGGCCGCGCTCTTTCCCATTCCTCCAGCGTTGCGCTTGCAGGAGGGCTGGCTCCGCAGGCACCGCTACTGGAGCCGATGCCATAGGGGCGGCCAAGCTCAGGCGGCCATTAGAACGCGTAATTACGGCCACCGGCTGTCCCAGCAAGGTACAGCCTCGGCCCTCCGCTAGTTCCGTACGCCGGCCATCGCGCTCCACCACAAAGCCGTCGCGCGTGACGGTGCGTCCATTGGGCAAATGCACATCGCGCAGCATAGGCCGCGCTTGTCCGTTGCGCAATACGTACATCGAGCCGTCGCGGCGTTGGAATCCATCGTTTGCCTGCGCGTGTGCTCGTAAGCTGCTCAACACCACGCATGCAACTACCAAAGTGCCCTGTACTCGGCGGGAAAAAGAACGCTGCACTGAATACCTCACGTTTGAATTTGCATTGTGGCCGGGGCCTAGTAGCCGGCCCGCTTCTAAGCCCGAGCTACGGCTGAACTACCCTCCCCGTTGTGAAGAACAGCTCAGCAGAAAATCTTTTGCAAAGATGGGTTACTTTCTAATCACCGCATTATTAATCACCGTGCGACAGGTAGTGTCGCGCTTACGCTACTATTCCCTCACCCATCTTAGTATTTTTCCCATGAAATCCATTTTCAAGTCCCTGCTTGTTGCTGCTGCCGTTACGTTCTCTGTTGCTTCTTGCACGCAAGAGGGCAAAGAAAATGCAGATGCTGCTGCTACCAACGCCGAAGCTGCTGCTGAGCACACCGGCGACGCTGCTGAAGCTGAAGTGAACAACGCTGGCGAGGCCATTGAAAACTCGGCTGAGAAAGTAGCCGATAAAACTGAAGCTGCCGCTGACGAAGCTGCTGCTGAGACCAAAGCCGCTGCCTCCAACGCTGCTGCTGCTACCGAAGAAGCTGCTGGCGACGCTAAGGCCGAAATCAACGCTGCAGAGAAAAACTAACACCACGCCGACGCCGGACGGCACCGTGGTATAGTCGCAATGCCCGCCCTGGTTTCAGTGGCGGGCATTGTTGTTTTTTGCCCTGTGCCTCCTCACTCATAGCTGGCCTTGGCTGGCATAAGGGGGTACTAACCCCCATAGTTTCTAACCAGAGCGTGGGGCTTCACAAGCTGAGTTCGGGCACTATTTCGGTGGCACCGGCTAGCTGCACCAGCACCTCGTAGTAGGGGCGTCCTTCAATGCGCGCGTGCAGCCAGCCATAGAAACTGAGTGCCTGCAAGTCTTCTTGTTCCAAAGAGACGAAGGAAGGCAAGCTGGTAGCGCGCTGCACAAAGTCGGCGTTCTGCACCACGGTTGGGTCATCCAGAATTTCCTTTACCAGGCCTAAATAGCACAGCACCGTAGCATACCCGCCACCATCGGCCCCGAACCGCTCGCGCATCAGCCGCTCAATTGCCCGCAAGCGGTTTAGAGCCAGATCAGGGTTGCCCAACTCCAGTTGAATCAGCATCTCGCCCATGTTGCGGTTTACAACCCATTCTACGCCCATTTCCTGCTCGCACCAGTGGTCGGAGCGGCCAATGGCAATAACGGCCTGGTTAGCTTTCTGAAACTGGCCTTCGGCGAAATAGTGAAAGCCCAACCTAGGCGGGCCGTGAGCTGGTCGCGGGGGGAAAGAGGTGTGCGCAATACTTCCTCCAGCAACCGAATACTCTCGGCGTTCCGGCGCAGGAAGGCGTAATTTGCCGCCAGCAAAAAGGTGTAGCGGGGCCGCATGGCAGCTGCCAAAGTGCGCGGGCCATCTTCCAGGAGTATTCGCAACCGCTCCACGTACTCCACCGATTCGCGGAAGCGACGGGTACGGTACAGGGCGTGCGCTATCATATACAGGAGCCCAGTTTGTGCTTCGCGATGAGCAGGCAGAAAACCATGGCGCTTTTCCATTAGATGATAGCACCGCATCACAAAGGGAGCAAACGATAAGAAGTCGCGGCGCACTAGCATAGCCGAGCGGGCAATGGACATGAGCCGGTAGAGCAGAGCCGGCCGTCGGGCAAAGGCTTCCTGCAAATCATACTCGCGCAGAACTTCCTGCAATATGCCGTCAAACGACTCGCCTGCTCGCCCTTTCACGCGCGCCGCCCGCAGGCGCTGACGAATTAGGCTATCGGCGATGTTGGCACGTTCTTCCTCATCGGCTGCTTTCTTATTGAGATGGCGGCGCCGAATAATATCGTTCAGGTCGTCGGCGTATTTGCTGCCAGCCTGGGTTATTTGCAGGTTATATACCGTATTCAGGAGCTCGTACTGCTCGTTCTGGCAAGCTAGCTTTTCGGCCTTGCGTAAGGTAGACCACGCCAAGCGAGGGATACCTGCCTCGAATAGGTATTGGGCTAAGGTGAGAAGTCCTCGCACCGAGGAAGCCGCCGTAGGATCTTGCTGCCGCTGGCGGAGGAGTAGGTAATCCGTTAGATGACGCATGAGGCGCTTGCGCAAGGCGTAGTACGCCACGGCATTGGGCTCCTCGGGGTATAGACGCGCCAGTAGCTCCTCCGTTGTATATTCTTTCTGATGCAGCAATAGCTCGTAGAGGTGGGAGTCCATCCGCCCTTTTTGCTTACGCCGCTGCCGCTGAATAAACCGACCAAATTCCTTTCGGTCGTCGGGGGTAAAGGTGCTTAGAGTAGTACGTAAATCATCCATTGCGATAAAGTGAACAGGCACTCAATAATAGAGAATAAACTACATATTCGCTTATACTCCTTAAGCCTAATGCAAAGCCTCATTACAGTCTAACGAACAGCTAGTTATGCATATTTACATAGGATTTAAAAAGTCTGAATTATTCAAGTTTTCTTTCTGATGCTTGTATAGCTAGTAGTAACATTGTTTATCCTTCCTTTCCTACTTTATGATGCTATACCGTCTTTCATGCAGTCTACTAGTACTCCTTAGTATGCACCTGACCGGCTTTGCCCAAAAGCCGCGGCATGAGCAATGGAACGAATACACGGCGGCCAGCGGAAGCCCTAGCTTCTACACTCCTTCAGCACCGGTCGCACCCGACAGCAGTTGCATCTGGACCGATGACGAACCGCTTCGCAGCTTGCTAGATGATTCGCTGGTACTGACGGAAGCTACTGCGGCGCTTTTTCCATTGGCCATCTACTCACCTGGGCTTCGCGTTGGGAGCCTGGTTATAGCTGCATCAGCAAACGCTTCACTCCCTCTTACTCCCCAACAGGCTACTAGCGCTATACTAACTAAGGGCGCCATGCCTACCCTTCTATTTACCTCAAAAGTAATTCCTTATACAACCAGCAGAAAGAAAATTCTGGCTTTGGCTCGGGCATAAGTACTCGTAGTAACGGGGTTCGTGCTGGTGAGCAATGTCCACAGCTTGGCGCTGTTTATCTTATTTACTCATCACTAACCTTACCCTTAGCTCAACCGTATACTCTGGCGTCCTCCCACCTAAACACCCTACTAGTATGGATGCCAACAACAATAACATCAACGACTCTACCGAACTGCGTGCCCGCGGCAACTGGAACGAAGTGAAAGGCCAAGCCAAGCAGAAATGGGGCAACCTAACCGACGATGACCTGACCTACGAAGAAGGTCAGCAGGATGAGTGGTTCGGCCGTCTTCAGCACAAGACCGGCGAAACTATTGACGACATCAAAGCCTGGTTCCACCGCACTTTCTAAGAGAACCTAAGTAGAGAGGCCTCGCACTTATTCTGTGCGGGGCCTTTTTTTGCCTTCCAGACGCATTTTAGGAGCTACGCGGAACCTGTTTTTGTTGGTTCATGCTACCTAAAATAGAATCCTTGCCCGCTTACTATGCCTATCTCAGTTGATGAGCTACGGACCCTTGGGAACCAGGCAGTACTAGAGTTACCCAAAACAGCCTTTTTTTGCTCGCGCGAGTACCCCGCTGCTATTGAGCGCGCCACATACTTATGGGCCATGGAACAGCGCATGAATAGGCACTGCGTGCTTTCCGGGTTTCACTCGAAGCTAGAGCAAACCGTGCTGCGCTACTTACGCCAAGATGGCAACCATCCTATTGCGTACGCGCTAGGCAGAGGTATTCAATCGGGCTTGGCGTTTGAGTATGAGCGGGAGCTTACTACCGGCCAGCTACTTTTTCTGTCTCCCTTCGAAACCAACGTAGCCATTGTAACTAAGGAAACGGTGGCTATTCGGAATCTGCTGCTCGCCGATCTGGCCGACGATTTCTTTGTTCCCTACGTGACACCCAACGGCAACTTGGAGCAACTGCTGGCCAATCCTCTTGCGCAGAACAAGCCTATCCTAACGCTGGACTTACCGGCCAACCGGTACCTCCTAGACCTGGGCGCAGAGGTGTACCAACCAAACCTACTCCTGAGCTCCCACGACAGTTGGTTGTTGGGGGGGCCTACGTTGCCTAACGGACCAGCTAATTAGACTCAGCGGCTATAAAGCAAGTAGCGGCATAAGGATCTAAACGAGGTAGTGTTACGTGGTGTGCGGTTAGTTGCGTTGCTGTTGTGCAGCGAGAGTATGTGCAAGCGGGCAGTGCCGGAGTGGAGTAGCATGCTTTCCAGCCGAGGCAGAACAACTATTAGAGCTTGGTTTTGCGTATGGGGTAAAAACTGTCTCCCTAACCATCCTGCTCTATGTCTGCCTCCGATACATTACTCTCCGCCGTCCCGTCTTCACCCTCCTCGGGTATCAGAACACTGGCTCGCTTTGGCTTTGCTGCCAAGGGCGTGGTATACCTGCTTATTGGGCTATTGGCTCTCCTAGCGGCCACCGGCCAGCGCGGCGGCCAAACCGCCGACAAGAAACAAGCCGTACAAACGCTGCAAGATTTGCCTGGCGGACCTGTGCTCTTGGGCCTCATTGCTTTTGGCTTGCTGGGCTACATTGTGTGGCGCTTCACGCAAGCCACGCTCGACACCGAGAATAAAGGCTCCGATGCCAAAGGCCTGGGCCGGCGCATTGGCTACGCTGCTAGTGGCTTGCTATACGCCAGCCTTGCTTGGTACGCCGCTCAGCTTGCCTGGAAAGGCTCAGCCGATTCTAGCTCGAACGGCCAGCAAACGCTTACCGCCACCATTTTAAGCTGGCCCGCTGGCGAATGGATTATCATGGCTGTGGGCCTTGCCATCATCGGAACGGGCCTCTACCAGATTTACCGGGCGTACTCCGGCAAGTTTCATAAGCATGTGAATGCCAGTGGCCTGCCTGCTAACCAGCAAAATATTGTGTACCGCACTGGTCAGGTAGGCTACACGGCCCGGGGCATTGTAATGGGTATTATTGGTTACTTCTTTGTGCAGGCAGGTCGCCAGTCGAGCGCTCAAGCTGTTGGCACTACCGACGAAGCATTTGACCTGCTGGCTACTATGGGTCCCGGCGTGTTGGCCGTAGTAGCCCTCGGGCTTATGGCCTACGGCGTATACATGCTGGTGCAAGCCCGTTATCCTGTGCTACGCATCTGAGTTTAGTGCACTCACGAATAAATATCAACTAAAAGCTTGCTAGATAGCAAGGGCCTTTTAGTTGATAGGGCAAGCGCTATCCGCTAGGCTACATAATCAGCCAGATACTGGTAGCGTGCCGTGAGGGCTCCATTGCGGGCAATAGTAGCGCGCTCTATCACATCATCAGGGCCGGCTTCAAGCATTATATGCGGTAGCACATTATCTATAAGCTGCCGGCCAAAGTCGCGGCTAGCATTTCGCGGCAACTCACAGGGTAGGTTGTCAACGGCCATAACGGTAATGTTGGACGGGCGCGAATAGGGCGGCTCTAGTTCCCCAGTCTGGCAGTTGTAGTCGAAGGCAGGCTCAGGAATGCTGCTCGCCCGCTTGGTGGTCGGGATGGACCCGTTCACGTCGCAGGTTACGTCGGCAATGGTGTTGATGCGGAAGTCGGGGCGCTGGGTGTCTGCTTCCTCAAATAAACGGGGAGCCGCCGGGTGCCAGTAGGCACAGGCAATGAGCAGGTCCGTAACCGGCAGGAAATTCTGGAACGTCGATTCGTACTCGTGAGGATTGCGGTGGAAATCAGGCGTATCCCACACCCGGCCGTCGCGCCGGCGGTTGTAATCGGAGGAGCGCAACTGGGTATACACGGGTACTCCAAAGTCATGGTACAGGTAGTCGTACACGCTCACCCGCCGAATACCCATCCGGTCTAGCACCTCCACGGCTCCCTGCGCTACCCTTCCCGAGCCGGTAACCACCATTTTAATGGGCGGCATGCGCTTCACCTTGAAGAACTCTTCCTGCATATCCTCCATATCTACGCACTGGTGCGCCGGCTTCAGGTCGTAGAGCGCATGCTTGCGGCCGTAGGTCAGTAGGGCGTTGTACGCCCCCACAATGCCGGCCCACCGGCCAAAAGCAACTATCCGCTCCCCTCCTTCACCAGTAGTCAGCAGTTCGTAGTCGATGAGGGTAATATTTTTCTGCAACACCTGCCGCAGCAATTCCCGGTTGGCAGGCTGCTTCTTGATCGTATGCGAAAAAAACATGTAAGTTTTGTTGGGTATGAGCTGGGCAGGCGGCACCTCCTTCACGCCCAGCAAAAGGTCGCACTCCGCTACCGTAGGCTGCACGGCAATGCCCAGGTCGCGGTACTCCTGGTCGGCGAAGCAGCGCACCGCGCTTTCCTGCACTATAATCTTGAGGCCGGAAAAGCGGGCTTCTGCCTCAGCACATTTTTTTGGAGTCAGCGGGACGCGTTTATCGGGTGGAGTTTTGCCTTCTCGAATTAGGCCAAGGGTTATAGAACGCATAGAGGGGTAATAGTGGGTGGAATCGGGGTTTAATCTGCGGAAAATTGTTGAGTTAGTATATGTCCTCTCCTTCGCTAGTCGTAGCTCAGCCGCCATTACCCAGAAAATGCGTAGCCTTTTGCAAGCTCAACGGTTGAAAAGCAAGCGCCATCCAGCACCGTGGGGTTGGCGCTAGTTGGAGGCGGGTAGCTGCGGGAAGATGAAGCTGCTGGAACAAGCCCAAACTTTTGCTGGTTTTAGCACGGAAGCGTGAAGGCTTTTCGCGCTACCTTTGTATGGGCTCCTGCCTAGGGCCTTGCTTTATTGCCATCCTCACCCCTGCTTTTATGTTGCTTCAACCCAAGCCCGCCGACCTGTTTGTGGACCGCCATAATGGCCCAGACGAGGCAGCGGTTGCTGAAATGCTACGCACTATTGGTGTGGAGTCGATTGACCAACTCATCGACGAAACCGTGCCGACCGCCATCCGCCTGAAGAAGCCGCTGAACCTGCCCGCTGCCCTCACGGAGCGGGCTTTTTTGGCGAAATTCAAAAAGATTGCCGGCCAGAATAAGCTGTTCAAAAACTACATCGGACTGGGCTACCACGATACCCAGTTGCCGCCCGTTATTCAGCGCAACATTCTCGAAAACCCCGGCTGGTACACGGCCTACACGCCCTACCAAGCCGAAATTGCTCAGGGCCGCCTAGAGGCACTCATCAACTACCAGACGATGGTGATTGACTTGACGGGCCTTGAAATTGCCAATGCCAGCCTACTCGACGAAGGCACCGCCGCCGCCGAAACGCTGCACATGTTCCACTCGCTGTCGAAGAAGAAACAAGCCACCCGCTACTTCGTGTCGGAGCAGGTGCTACCCCAAACTATCGACGTACTGCGCACCCGCGCTACCCCTCTTGGCATTGAGCTGGTAGTAGGCGACCACCGCACGGTGGACCTCACGGATGCCTCCCTCTTCGGAGCCATCCTGCAATACCCAGCCGCCGACGGCGCCGTGTACGACTACACCGAGTTCATCACGAAAGCTCACGACAACGGCCTGTTCGTAACGGTGGCTGCCGACCTTCTGGCCCTGACGCTGCTTACGCCTCCCGGCGAAATGGGTGCCGATGCCGTGGTAGGTAACTCCCAGCGTTTTGGTGTGCCCATGGGCTATGGTGGCCCTCACGCTGGCTTCCTGGCTACCAAGGACGCGTTCAAGCGCGTAATTCCCGGCCGTATTATTGGTCAGAGCATTGATGCCGCCGGCAACAAGGCTTACCGCATGGCCCTGCAAACCCGCGAGCAGCACATCCGCCGCGAGAAGGCTACCTCCAATATTTGCACGGCGCAGGTACTGCTGTCGGTGCTGGCGGGTATGTACGCTGTGTACCACGGCCCGCAGCGCCTCCGTCAGTTTGCTTCCAACGTGCACGCTCTAGCCCAAACCCTGGCTGGTGCGCTCACGGGATTAGGCTTGGAGCAAACCAACGCGTTCTACTTCGACACGCTGGACATTCAGTTGGAAAGCACCGAGTTGCAGCAAGCCGTTCGTCAGGAAGCCGAGGCGGCAAGCATCAATTTCCGCTATTTCGGGGAAACCCAAGTAGGCATTTCGCTGAACCAGAACACGGAGCTGAAAGACGTGCAGGACATCGTGGCGGTGTTTGCCAAGGTACTTGGTAAGGACGCCCCACAACTTGCCTTCCCCGCCGAGGTAGCAGTAAACTGGGATGAGCGCCTGATTCGCACAAGCGAGTACCTGACTCACCCCATCTTCAACACGCACCACTCAGAAACGGAGATGCTGCGCTACATGAAGCAGCTGGAGAACAAAGACCTGAGCTTGGCTCACTCGATGATTCCGCTGGGTTCGTGTACCATGAAGCTAAACGCTACCGCCGAAATGATTCCGGTGACGTGGCCGGAAATTGGCGGCTTACACCCCTTCGCACCCCGGGAGCAAGCCCAAGGCTACACCGAAATCTTCCGCGACCTGGAAGCGTGGCTGTGTGAAGTAACGGGCTTTGCGGCCGTTAGCCTGCAACCCAACTCGGGCGCCCAGGGCGAGTACGCTGGCCTGCTAGCCATCAAAGGCTACCACGATGCCCGCGGCGACCAGCACCGCAATGTGGCTCTCATCCCGGCATCAGCCCACGGCACTAACCCGGCGTCGGCAGTTATGGCGGGTATGCAGGTAGTGGTGGTCAAGAGCACGGAAGAAGGTAACATTGACGTGGAGGACCTGAAGGCTAAAGCCGCTCAGTACGCCGACAAGCTCAGCTGCCTGATGGTGACCTACCCCAGCACCCACGGTGTGTATGAAGAAACCATCATCGACATCTGCCAAACCATTCACCAGCATGGGGGCCGCGTGTACATGGACGGCGCCAACATGAACGCCCAAGTGGGCCTGACCTCGCCCGCTACCATCGGGGCCGACGTATGCCACCTGAACCTGCATAAGACCTTCTGCATTCCGCACGGCGGTGGTGGTCCTGGTGTAGGCCCCATTGGGGTAGTAGCCGATTTGGCTCCTTACCTGCCTGGACACGTACTCATTGACGCCGATGGCCGCACTTACGGGGCCGTTACGTCTGCGCCTTGGGGTTCGGCCAGCATTCTGCCCATCAGCTACGCCTACATTTCGATGATGGGTGGAGAAGGCCTTACGCAGGCTACCCGCACGGCCATCCTGAATGCCAACTACATTAAGGCGTGCCTGGAAGAGCACTACCCAGTGCTGTACACCGGCGCCAATGGCCGTTGCGCCCACGAAATGATTCTGGACTGCCGCCAGTTCAAGAAAGCTGGCATTGAGGTAGAGGACATTGCCAAGCGCCTGATGGACTACGGTTTCCACGCGCCCACAGTGTCATTCCCAGTAGCAGGCACCCTAATGGTAGAGCCTACCGAGTCGGAAAGCAAGGAAGAGCTGGACCGCTTTATTGAGGCCATGGTGTGCATCCGCAAGGAAATTGCCGCCGTGGAGGAAGGCCGCGCCGATGCCAAGGAAAACGTGCTCAAGCATGCCCCTCACACAGCAGCTACCGTGCTTGTAGGCGAGTGGACGCGCCCATACACCCGCGAAGAGGCCGTATTCCCCACGGAGTACGTGCGCGCCGCCAAGTTCTGGCCGGCCGTATCGCGTATCGACTCCGCCTACGGTGACCGTAACCTAGTGTGCTCTTGCACGCCTATTGAACAGTACACCGATGCGGAAGAGAAACTAGTAGAAACCGACAAGGGTCCTTCTTACTAGCAAGAGCTGAAGCTACTCTAGTAGCTTTTACAAAAAAGGCCCGTGCGCATTGCACGGGCCTTTTTTGTAAAAGCTAAGTATGTACGAAGGGTAGCAATGCGTGTTGGAAGGCGGGCAGCTTACTACTGGGCGAAGCACGTACGGTACATGTAGCCACTTTCCGTTTTGCCGTTCACCGTAGCCCGTACTTTCACAAAGTAAGCATCAACGGTATCCATCACCTGCACTTCGTTGCCGGAGGAAATAGTGCCGAAGTTTTTGGAGTCCTTCGTCATGCCATCATACAGCATGCATTCGACCACCGTGTTATGTGCAACAATGCCCTTGGCTGGGCGCGAGCCACGGGCGTCGCTGGTAGCAGTGCAGGAAGCTAATAGAGCGAGGCCGCCCAAACCGAGTACTAGTTTAATCATGTTAGCAGGAAATAATGAGAGACTAATGTTAGCGGGGAAGATAGAGATATTTCAAGATTATGACCCTAATGCAGCCTGTAAACTAGCACTTAAATTTGTTCGTAAGGTACTTATATCCGGGAACGACGACCATATCCGTTGTGTTTCTATCTCAGAAGCCTGTAGCCTCGTGGCCAGCTTCTATTCTCCTCAATCGTCTTTTTCGCTTCATATGAACCGCATCACCCGTTTCCTGACTCGCCCGGCAGCTATGCTCGCCATGAGTTTTGGCCTTCTTTTGGGTCTGAGTGGTTGCGCCGGCACTTCGCGCGTAGGCGTTACCAATGACTTCGACCACTCTGTTAACTTCCGGGCGTACAAAACCTGGTCGTGGTATCCTCAACAGCCAACCGACACCGAAGGCGGCCCCGCCCAAGGCTACCAATCGTTTCTGGACAAGCGAATCCGCACGGCCGTAGAGCGTGAGATGGCCTCCAAGGGCCTCACATTCTCGGAAAAAGCACCCGACCTGTACGTGGCGTATTCCGCCAAAGTAGAGGACAAGCAGCAAGCCAACTACGGTGGCTATGGTCCTTTTGGCTACCCCTACTACGGCTATGGCTACGGTGGCCTTTACAATCGTAACTACATCACGAACTATAAAGCTGGCACCGTTATCATCGATTTCGTTGATGCTCGCCGTAAGGAGCTAGCGTGGCGTGGTCTTGGTCAGGCGCAGGTAGATCAGCAAACCATCTCCGAGCCGGAAGTGTACCGCATTGTGAACAGCATCTTGGGTACCTATCCTCCTCAAGACACTAATGCCCGGCGCTAGAACAATAAGCCAAGCAGACAACCTTTTGTATGTAAGAAGCCTCTTTCTTTGGAAGAGGCTTTTTTTATGGGTGACGGACGATGGCAGCAAACTATCTTTTGGAGTACATGCGCCCTACCTTCCTTCTGTTGCTGAGCAGCCTAAGTATGGTTGGTTGTGCTACAGTTGGCGAAGGACTGTACGGAATGCGCCAAACCCAGACCATTGATTTCCCCCAAGTGAGGCAGTACGCCCAGGCGTATGGCGTAGGCACTGCTCCCGGCAAAAGCTTTGCACTGGATACTAGCTACCTCACCTTTCTTAAGAAACAGCCCCCAGCACGCCAGCGCGAGGCTACTCACCATGGCCAGCCCCTACAGTTGCTGTACTACAACCGAGCCGGCCAACTCGTGTCTTATTACGTGAGCTGCAATGCCAATGGCTTCCCGAACCTGGAGTGGAATCACCGCAAATCACTCGATGTCTTCCCTCCGGTTTCACAAACGCTACCCGACAGCCTCCTGTCCTTTGCGCAGTTGGCTCCTTTCCTGCGCACGGTAGGTGGTAGTCGGGTTAGCGCCATGGAGTCTTCCGCCGACTACACCGTTGTAGTGTTCTGGAGCCACCGCATGGGCCGGCAAAGCCAACGGCTATTAGCGGCGGCGCACTACAACCTACAACGGGCCGCGGGCACCCAGAAAACCTACATCATGTACGTGAACAACGATGCCTACCTGAAACGGATTGGACTGTAAAGGCGCCGCCATCACTAGCGTACCAGCTTATACCACAAAAGGCCCAGCAACCGGAGCGGTGCTGGGCCTTTTGTGGTATAAGTTGGATAAAGGCTCCTTAGATTGGGACGTTCACGTGACGCTCGGCGTGGTAGCTACTGCGTACCAGCGGGCCGCTTTCCACGTATTTCAGGCCCCGGGCCAAACCTTCCTCACGGTAGTGGGCAAATAGGTCGGGGTGAATAAACTCGGCTACTTCCAAGTGCCGCTTCGTTGGTTGCAGGTACTGGCCCAGCGTGAGAATATCGAGGCCATTAGCTACTAGGTCGTCCATGGCCCGGTACATTTCCTCTTTGGTTTCGCCCAGGCCAAGCATGATACCCGATTTCGTGCGCTTACCAGCTTCTTTGGTTCGCCGAATTTGCTCCAGACTACGGTCGTACTTGGCTTGAGGGCGCACAAGGCGGTAAAGGCTACCTACCGTTTCCACGTTGTGCGATACCACCTCTTGGCCACCCGCAATCATGG
This sequence comes from Hymenobacter sp. AT01-02, assembly GCF_000961955.2. NCBI lineage: Bacteria > Pseudomonadati > Bacteroidota > Cytophagia > Cytophagales > Hymenobacteraceae > Hymenobacter > Hymenobacter sp. AT01-02. The sequence continues at coordinate 18,336 of NZ_JZIR02000055.1, read as the reverse complement.
TATCCAACGCGGCCCAGTTGGCCTTCACGTCCGGAATTAGGGTTTCAATGGTAGTAGTAGGGCTGAGCAGTTTGGTTTGCACCACCGTTTCATACCAGATGCTTGCGCCACGGTCTTTTAGTTCGTCGCGGTTTACGGAGGTAATAACTGCGTGCTTCACGCCCATGAGTTGAATAGCTTCCGCTACCCGGCGAGGCTCGTCGGTATCGTACTCGGTGGGACGGCCAGTAGCCACGGCACAGAAAGAGCAGGAACGGGTGCACACGTTGCCCAGAATCATGAACGTAGCGGTGCCAGCGCCCCAGCATTCGCCCATATTCGGGCAGTTGCCACTCTCGCAGATCGTGTTCAGCTTATGCTCATCCACCAAGCGGCGGACGTTGGCATAGGCTGGACCCACGGGCAGCTTCACCCGCAGCCAATCGGGCTTGCGCGGCTTGGCCGGAGCCGCCGCTTCCGGCTGAATAATAGGCAGAGTCAGCAACAAGTCATCCATAATACAAAGGTAGCTGGTAATTGGGGATTGACTACCGGTTAATGAGACACCGTAGCGCCGAAAATGTTCCCATCGGGTGGTAAGTCCGCCGGAAAGCACCGCGCCCACTTTCTGACAACTAACAGAAAGCGGGCGCAAAATGAGTGATGCGAGGATATCTCTCCCAATGACCTCAACCTAGCTCCGGTGTCCTAAATAAAGAGTTAGGTACACGGAAGGGTAGAATGAGCGATTCAGTTTGTTATCGTCTACCTGGTTGGCGCGCAAAATGGGCAAGCGCTTCGTGTATGCTTCAAAGAGGAAGCCCGTTTCTACCCCAGCCACAGCATCTCGGTAGCGCCCGTACTCAAAGCCCAGCGCCCCCCGTACGTGTACGCCAACATGTGGCTTGGTTTCCCCAACACCAGTAAAGAGCGGGGCACGGTCGAGGATGCGCTGCGTGGAATGTATCTGCGGGTCGAACTGCTCGTTGCGAACATCGGTGATAGAGCCAACGGGCTGCCCCTGCGAATTGCGCTCCGTGTAGTCGTAGGCAATATAGTAAGGCATAAGCAGGGCAATGGATGGCCCACCTCCTATCAGCGCGTTTACTTGCACGCCCGTATCGGGAGCTTTCCGGAAGATAACTCGCTGCACACCCACGCTAGGGCGCAGCACATACATGTAATTGGTTTTTCCGAGCACATACTGCCCCCCTACGCTGTTGGAGACTTTCTGCTCCTTGGGGTGCTTTACCTCCACTCCTTCAATGCTCCAAAAGCGGGCCCAGTCTTGGTTAAGCATGCGGGTAGAGCGAACCGAAATACCCCCGATTAGCCCCCCGCGGGTGTTGAAGTTGATGCCGTAGGTAAACTCTTTGCGGTAGGAGGCGTCTTCATTGCTCGGCGCCGCAGCTGCACTGCTCATTTGTTGAGCCTGCACGGCCGGGCTGGCTCCCAAGAGGGCCAGCAGCGCGCTGCCGCCCAAGACTAACTGTATACGCACAGGTCGCAAGGAAAAGAAACGGTGGAACGGTAGCCGCTCCCAGCCTTGGGAACCGCCAACACTGTCGAAAGTACGTAAATTTACCAGCATCGTATTGCCTAATTTTTCTATCTGATGAGCACTGCCACCGCCCGCTACGCCGGCCACCTCCGCACCGAAGCCACCCACGTGGCCTCCGGCAACACCATCCTTACCGACGCCCCCGTGGACAACCACGGCCGAGGGGAAGCTTTCTCACCCACTGACCTTGTTAGCGCGGCCCTGGGTGCGTGCATGATGACGATTATGGGGATTGTAGCTGACCGACATGAGCTAGACCTCACTGGCGTTCAGTACGATGTAACGAAGCATATGGCTGCCGAACCACGCCGTATTCGGCAAATTGACGTGCGCTTCCAGATGCCAGCCTCTCTTTCCGAAAAAGAACGCACCATCTTGGAAAATGCCGCCCGTACCTGCCCAGTAGCTCTTAGCTTGAACCCTGAAATTCAGCAGGAGGTTCAGTTCGACTACGTGTAGCCGGACACTAGTAAAAAGGAAAAAGGAACGTGCCGGGCAGCTACATAAAAGCTACGCTCGGCACGTTCCTTTTTTAGAAAGACGTTGGTCTTGCGCTTAACTAACGAGGCTTTTCACGTCGCTGAGGCGGATGCCCATGTGCGATGCATCATAGCGGCACTCTCCATCTTGAATGAGAAGCAGTTGAGGCGACTCGTGCCGGACGCCAAACTTTTCCGCTATTTCCTGAGAAATGGGTCGGAAGCGCAGCAAATCGAGGTAGTACACTTTAGTGCCTTCTAAGCCAGCACCGTCCCATTGGCGCTCTACCTTGGCCTTAGCGGCCGCACTGATGGAGCAGGTAGTGCTGTGCTTGAAGATGATTACTGGCTGCTCGTGCGACTCCCGAACGATTTCGGTGAGTTGCTCAGCTTGGGTAAGTGGTTGCCAGGGAGTCATATTGGAAAGGGTTAAGTTACGGGGTGGGTTGTTTTTCCTTTCTGCGAAGACGAAGATTTGCACGGGATGGTTCGCTAGCACGGGGCTCACCAGTCCGGTCGAACTGGTAATCGGCGCGGCCGTCGGCGGGTTTTACTACGGCTTGCCGGCCTCCATTTCCGTCTTTTAGCTCCGCTTTCGTTACGGCCAAGTGCGATTCTTTGTACTCAGCAGGGTAGCGGTCAGCATCGCGCAAGGCACGGCGGTTTTCGCGCCGCTGCTTACCCGATGTCTTGCCTTCTAGTTGGGCGTGGGCATCATGTGAACACAGCCCCCACAGCAGGGCTACTGACAGTAATATGTAGCGCATATCAGGTTACTAACACAATGAAAGAGAAGGGATAACAGGAGCCTTAGGACTTCTGCGTAGGTATACGTTAGAATGGTAACGTGATGCCTAAGAATTTGCGCTGGCCTACTTTCCGCTTCAACCGCCGCCGCTCGTATTTGGGCTTTTTCAAGAGGCCATTTTTGTCGTAGCTGTTCTTTTGGGTTTTCACCTCGCCTTTATCCACCGACATATCACGCCCGTCGGCCGATTGGTTGTCAGAAGTTGGCGCCGCTTTTTTCACTTTCGGCTGGGGCGGCCCCTTGGGACTAGGCAACCGGTAGCGGTGACAGGCCGGCGCACTGAGTAGCAGCAACGCCGCCAGCAATAGCAGGCTCAGGCGGCGAAATGCTCCGGATGCATTCATAAAAATCAAGGTGAGCTTCTGATCAACAGAAGAATACAATGGGCAAAGTACACAATTGGCAACGGTTCAGTACGCCCGCTTTTCCTTGTGCTATTAATGATACATAAAGCGCATTTGCTTTTCCACTACGGGGTCAGGAAGCCGCTCGGAAACACAGGTGGCGCTAATAGTTGCGAAGCTTCTCCACAGTTTCGCGGAGGCGCTGCTGGGGGAGGAATACCTTTTCCAGCGGAGGAGCGAAGGGTACGGCTGTATCCAGCGAGGCCACCCGTTGCACGGGGGCATCGAGGTGCTGAAAGCAATGCTCGGCAACCCAGGCCGCAATTTCACCACCCAGGCCTCCTACCAGCGTGTCTTCGTGCAGAATAATGAGGCGCCCCGTTTTAGTTACGGTGCGGCGCACAGCGTCTTCATCCCAGGGCAAGAGAGTGCGCAGGTCCAAAATATCGGCCGAGAGGTTTAGTTCATCGGCGAGGTGAGAAGCCCAGTGCACTCCAGCCCCGTAGGTAACAATGCTCATCTCATCGCCTTCCCGCATGAGGGCCGCCTTCCCAATGGGCGTGGTATAGTAGGCATCAGGCACGGGGGCGGTGATGCTGCGGTACAGGAGCTTATGCTCAAAGAAGATAACCGGATTAGGGTCCTCAAAGGCGGCACAAAGCAAGCCCTTCGCATCTACTGGGTTACTTGGGAATACGACTTTCAACCCTGGGGTGTGCGTAAACCAGGCCTCGTTGCTCTGGGAATGAAACGGGCCGGCCGCGGTGCCAGCGCCCGTAGGCATGCGTACTACTACGTCGGCGTTCTGCCCCCAACGGTAGTGGCTCTTGGCCAAGTTGTTGACAATCTGATTAAAGCCACAGGTCACGAAATCAGCAAACTGCATTTCCACCATGGCTTTTTTGCCCTTTATGCTAAGCCCCAGCCCAGCCCCCACAATGGCCGACTCGCACAAAGGCGTGTTGCGCACCCGACCCTTCCCAAACTGAGATACAAAGCCTTCCGTCACTTTAAATACCCCGCCGTATTCGGCAATATCCTGGCCCATGAGCACCAGCTCAGGGTACTTTTCCATGCTCTGACGTAGGCCATCGGAAATGGCATCAACGTACCGCTTCTCAGTAGTAGCAGCGTCGGCAGCGGGTGCTTGGCTGGGTGCCTCAAAGGGTTGGTACATATCGGCTAGCTCCTGGGCGGCGCTGGCCGTCGGCATGGGTACGGCATCGGCTATGCGCAGGGCCTCATCGATTTCACGCTTGATGGTTTCGCGGAAGCGCTGACGAGCTGGCTCGTCGAGGGCTCCTTCCTGCAAAAGCCACCGCTCGTAGGTTTCCACTGGGTCCTTTTGTGCCCACTGGTCAAACAGTTCCTGGGGTACGTACTTGGTTCCGCTGGCTTCCTCGTGGCCGCGCATCCGAAAGGTCAGGGCCTCCAGCAGCACGGGGCGGGGGTTCTGGCGTAAATCCTCGGCTAGACGGCGCACCGTATCGTACACTTCCAGCACATTGTTGCCGTCTACTTGCACGGCTTCTATGCCGTAGGCGGGACCTTTGTCAATGAATTGCTTGAAGCGAAACTGCTCGTTGGAAGGAGTACTCAGGCCGTAGCCATTGTTCTCAATAATAAAGATGACGGGTAGCTGCCACACCGCTGCTACGTTTAGCGCCTCGTGAAAGTCACCTTCGGAGGCGCCGCCATCCCCGCTGTAGGTTACGGTTACTTTAGGCCGCTCGTCCAGCTTGTCGGCTAGGGCAATGCCATCGGCTACGGCTAGCTGGGGTCCGAGGTGGCTAATCATGCCCACAATGTGGTGCTCGTTGGTGCCAAAGTGGAAAGACCGGTCGCGGCCCTTGGTGAAGCCCGTGGTTTTGCCCTGCCACTGCGCAAAGAGGCGGTCTAGCGGAATGTTGCGTCCAGTGAACACGCCCAGGTTGCGGTGCAGCGGCAAGATGTACTCGTCGGGCTCCAGGGCCAGCGTGCTCCCCACCGAAATAGCCTCCTGCCCAATACCCGAAAACCATTTGCTTACCTTTCCTTGCCGCAGCAGAATCAGCATTTTCTCCTCAATCAGACGCGGTTTCAGTAGGTGCTGATAGAGGAAAAGGAGAGTTTCATTGGAGTAATCTTTCCGGTCGAAGCGCATGGGCGGCAGGCGGTAGAGTTGGAGGGTAGGGCCAAAAGTACGGCTTTACAAGGGAAGGAAAATTACTCTGTGTATTTTGCACTATACGCAGGCACATTACCCGTCCTGCATTCTACTCCCTTAGTCCTCTACTCCCTGCCTCTGGTAGTATGCCGCTCCTAAACCCGGCGGAGTAGATGGCACTGGCTACTCAAGGCGGCAACTACTTACGCTCTTACAAGGAGGTGAGGGCACTAAGTACCTGCATAAAACAGGCATCAAAGCTTCGTAAGCCTACCTAACTGCCTCGTTCTGCGGCCGCACTTTAGGTACTACTGCCTTCGGGGTAATTAGCTGGCGTTGCTATCCGTTCCTGCTTCCTGCCTACCCCTCTCTAATGAATACAGGGGCTAGGCTGCTCCTTGTGGCTTGGTCGCCGTCGCGCTTCTTCCGTACTTGCCCTAGCAGCTCCACCCGAAACTTCTACTTGCGGCTGCGAGTTTGATAGTATCCCACTGGCTCTGGTAGATTTTCCCTGCCCCTATGATTCATTTCGAAGAATTCACCCTTGCTAACGGCCTACGCTGCATAGTGCACGAAGACCACACCACGCCCATGGCGGTGCTCAACGTGCTTTATAACGTGGGCTCGCGCGATGAAGACCCGCAGCACACGGGCTTTGCCCATTTGTTTGAGCACCTGATGTTTTCCGGCTCCGTTAACATTCCCAGTTACGACGAGCCGTTGCAGATGGTAGGCGGCGAGAACAATGCCTTCACCTCCCCCGACATTACCAACTACTACCTCACTCTACCCGCTGCCAACCTGGAAACCGGTTTCTGGCTGGAATCTGATCGGATGCTAAGCTTGGCTTTCTCAGAAAACGGCCTGGAGGTGCAGCGCAAAGTGGTGGTAGAAGAGTTCAAGCAGAACTACCTCAACCAGCCCTACGGCGACGTGTGGCTGAAACTTCGCCCCTTGGCTTATCAGCAGCACCCTTACAGCTGGGCTACTATTGGCAAGGAAGTAAGCCATATTGAGGATGCTACCATGCAGCAAGTGCGCAACTTCTTTGGCAAGCATTATTCTCCGGCCAATGCTATTGTGGTAGTGGCTGGTGCCGTAACGAAGGCCGAGGCCCAACGTTTGGCCGAAAAGTGGTTTGGCCCCATTCCCGGTGGTACTCGCTATGAGCGTAACTTACCCCAGGAGCCTCGCCAAACGGAAGCCCGCTTCCTAGAAGTAACGGCCAACGTTCCGTTGTCGGCGCTTTATAAGGTATACCACATGCCTGGCCGTGAAAGCGCGGCTTACTATCCTGTAGACCTGCTCAGCGACGTACTGGGTCGGGGCAAATCTAGCCGTATCTATCAGCAGCTGGTGAAAGAGCGGCCGCTCTTCAACTCTATCTCGGCCTCCGTAATGGGGTCGTTGGAGCCCGGCTTGGTGGTAGTGAGTGGCAAGCTGAATGCTGGCGTAACGCTGGAAGAAGCAGATGCCGCCGTGGAAGAAGTAATTGCAGGGCTTCGCAACGAACTAGTTTCCGTAGAGGAGCTAGAAAAAGTGAAAAATCAAGCCGAGGCGAGCATTGTGTTTAGCGAAATAGAATTGCTAAACCGCGCCATGAATTTGGCTTACAGCAAACTTATGGGCGACGCCAACCTTGTCAATCAGGAAAGCGAGAAGGTGCAGGCTGTAACGCCCGCCCAGGTGCAAGCTGCCGCCCAGGAGTTCCTACGCCCCGACAACTGCAGCACCCTATACTACCGAGCCCAAGCAGCAAACGAGGAAGTATCAACTCCTGAACTGGTAGAAGCAGAAGTCTAACCTAGGCCGAATGGCCTGCTCACTGCCCCGGCTCTACTAACACAAACGCCCGAACGACAGCTTGTCGTTCGCGTTTGTGTTAGTAGAGCCGGGGATGCTGGTTATTACCAGCCACCACCCCAACCGTCGTCTGCCTTCTTCTTGGCAGGAGCAGCCGCTTTCTTAACGGGAGCAGCCGTTTTCTTGGTAGCGGCAGCACCAGCATTCTTGGCACCAGCCGTAGCTGAAGCAGCTTTAGGAGCAGCCGGGGTGGTGGCTACTGGTGCTGGTTCTGGCTCAGGAGCAGGTACGGCAATGGGAGCCGGAGCAGGTGCTGGCGGAACTGGATCAGCCGCGCGCACCGAGCGACGCACGTAGGGAGCCAGCGGCCGACCACGGTAGTCAGTGGTTACGCGGCGTGAAGGAGCAGCCGTGAAGCCGGGAGCCAAGCTAGCTCCGATGGGCTGCATTTCGGCGGCAGGAGCCGCTGAAGCAGCACCGGAGGCGCCTCCCCATCCACCAGCAGCGGCCGCGTCAGTAGCAGCGGCAGGAGCAGGAGCTGGCTCAGTTTCTTCTACCACTGCGGCTTTTGGAGCAGCTTTAGTAGTGGTTTTCTTGGCGGGTGCAGCTTTCTTGGCCGGAGCAGGCGTGCCCCAACCATCAGAAGAGCCCCAGCCGTCGTTGGACTTTTTGGATTGTGCCTGGGACGGTGCGGCCAGCAACACCCCACCTACTAAGAGCACAGGAAAGAAAAAACGAGTCATCGGAATAGCAGTTTGAAGTAAAGAAGCCGCAAGGTACGCCACCCCACGCAGGCCCAAAAGTGCATCTCTTGGAATTTCCCCTAACGCGCCCATTTCTTAGAAGTTCCTAACCGAGCAAGAAGGCCAGCAAAGATTCCATTCTGATCGGTTAAACAAGGGTGCTACTAGATAAACGTATGAGGGTTATGTAAATTTTACTCACGCCAAAAGCCTTCCTTTTCCGCGCTAAAAAGTATCTGTTCTTTTTGTCCAAAACCTCAATCAACCGGCCGCGAAGGGGCGGCTACTTCTACATCTGGAAGAAAGAGTAGCGCTACCGACGCTTTTTCCTAACGGCTGGTGCTGGTTTAGCGGGTGCAGTACCCGCCGACAGGGTAGTAGTGGCGGAGGCCGGTTTAGGAGTTTTCTTTTTAAGGGGCCGGCCCATGTAGTCGGTGGTAGGAGGGCTGGGCATGTTTAGCCGCAAGCCTGGCGCCAGCTTTAGGTTCTCCTCATCCCGGCGGTTGCTACGGTCGTAGCGTGCGTACGCCCCGGAGCGGGCCTTGCGGGTTGTTTTTCTGGTTTGTTGCGCTTGCGCGCTGATTTCCATTAGGCTCAACCACACCATTAACAGCGGAAGTACAGTCAGTTTCATACGCGGCAGAAAGAAAGAACAAGAGTAGAACCTTACCTATCAGCGGCATACGACAACGGCCCGGTTGTGGCTATGCCAACCGGGCCCTGCAAGCAAATTAGCTTGATGTAAGCTAGGTTACCACTGAGTTGCGGCCACCTCAGCACTACCCGACGCGGCCACTGTAGCAACCGAAGAGTTGCTGGCTGGGGCTTTGCGTAGCGGGCGGCCGTTATAGTCGGTGCTCACGCCGTGGTAGGGGGCCGTGTTCATCCGGGTGCCAGCATCACCCCCGACGAGTGCATCATAGGGTCGTCTGACTCTACAGCCACGGAGCGGGGGCGCTTTGACTTCACCTTAGCCACTGGGCGCCCATGGTAGTCGGTGCTAGTACCCCGGTAGGGCGAAGAGCTGGTGCCCGGCGCCACCTGCACTCCCGGGGAGTGCATCATGGGGTCGTCGGAATCAGCTTCGGCTACTGGGGTAGCGGCCGTTTCCCAACTACTTTCCGTAACGGGGGTGCTCCACTCATCAGCGGCCGGCCACGCGGCCTCAGGGGGCCGTGAACTGGGAGCTACACTGGAGTTGGCAGCTTTTGCGGGCAGCTTTTTGGTTTGGGCTTGCACTTGGGCAGAGCTGAAAAAGGCCACTACTACAGTAGCCGAAAGCAGAAAACGTTTCATTGGAAGGAAGGTTGAAGCAGAAGAACATCCCGCCCGGCGGGCCCCACACCGGCCGGCTAACGGGTGGCGCCCCACGTTTAGCCTTGGCTGCTGGTTGTATGGTAGCTAGGCAGCAACCGTACCAAAATTCACTTCAGCACACTCTGCTTCAGTCTACTTATATATGAACTGCTTGCTATCTGCGACCAACTACCGCTAACCCCCTACCTTTGCAGTATTATGCAGGACACCATCGCACGGCTGCGGGCCGAAATCGAAGCGTACGACGTTACTACTCCGGAACAACTCGACCAGTTCCGCATCGCCTTTACCGGCCGCAAAGGCCAGTTGGCCGATCTGTTCGATCAGCTCAAAACCGTACCCCAGGACCAGCGCCGGGCCGTCGGTCAGGAACTCAACCAGCTTAAGCAATCGGCCTTAACCAAGTTTGAGGCCCGGCAGCAGGAAGTAGAAGCCGCTGCTGCTAATGCACCGGCTAATCCTACCTTCGACTATACCCTACCGGCCGTGCCCAACGCGCTGGGCACGCGCCACCCCCTGAGCTTGGTACGGGAAGAAATGGTGCGCATTTTCTCGCGCATTGGCTTCAACGTAGCTGAGGGTCCCGAAATTGAGGATGACTGGCACAACTTCACCGCCCTCAACTTTCCCGAGAATCATCCGGCGCGCGATATGCAGGATACCTTCTTTGTGAAAAGTGCGCCACAGGCTGGGAGCCAGCAGCCCACCTCCGAGTTGGACCCAGTTACTGCGGTACCCGTTTCCTCGGCCCCCAACCACTTGCTGCGCACGCATACCAGTACGGTGCAAGTACGCGTAATGGAAAGCCAGCCCCTACCCATCCGCAGCATCATGCCCGGCCGTGTGTACCGCAACGAGGCCATTTCAGCGCGGGCCCACATGATGTTTCACCAAGTGGAAGGTATCTACATTGACGAAAACGTAAGCTTCGCCGATTTGAAGCAAACGGTGTACTACTTTGTACAGGAGATGTTCGGCGAGGACATTCAGATTCGGTTCCGTCCTTCCTTCTTCCCCTTCACCGAGCCCAGCGCCGAAATTGATATTACCTGTCTGATCTGCAAAGGCAAGGGGTGTAATATCTGCAAAGGCAGCGGGTGGGTTGAAATTGGTGGTTGCGGCATGGTAGACCCCGCCGTACTCCAGCAATCTGGTATTGATGCCGAACGGTATTCGGGCTACGCCTGGGGTATGGGTATTGAGCGCATCACTATGCTCAAGTATCAAATCAAGGACCTGCGCCTGTTCACGGAAAACGATACGCGTTTCCTACGGCAGTTTGAGGGAGTACAATAGTCTTTCTGGGTTCAACGAAACGGCCTTCGCTACAGGTTGAACCTAGCCTACCTCCTTTCTGGTTAGCTTACTACAGCGTAAAAGCCCTGGCCTCCACAAGCTAGGGCTTTTACTTGCACCCTTCATCACTTACGTATGCCAACGCTACCATCTCCCGTCGTTCATGTGCTAGGGGTTGCAATGGCTGGCCTGGGGCTAGCCGCCTGCGACTCTACTAACAACGCTGCCGAGCCGCAGATACCGCTGACGGCTTTTAACACGGTACTCGACCTCTCCAACCAGCAGAATAGCAACTTGCGCTTCGATAATGGCGCTATTTATTATCCGGGTGGGGTGCGTGGGCTGATTGTTGTGCGGCAAAGTGGCGGCAACTACCTCGCCTTCGAGCGAAATTGCCCGTACCAGCCCCTCGACACATGCGCCCGCGTAAAAATTGAGCCCCAAGTATATCTCTACGACCCGTGCTGCAAGTCTCAGTTTACCCTGCAGGGTCAGTTAATAAGTGGTCCAGCCATTCGTCCACTACGTCAGTATAGAACGTCGCTGTCCGGCAACCTACTGACAATCACTAACTAATTATTTTTCCTCATTTTTTTCAAAAGACATGTTTGGACGTTCGAATACTTTGCTCTAATATTGCACCAGCAACGGCAAAATAGACGCCGCCATAACCGCTTCCTTAGCTCAGCCGGTTAGAGCATCTGACTGTTAATCAGAGGGTCCCTGGTTCGAGCCCAGGAGGGAGCGCCAACAGTAAAGCCCGGTGATAGACTTACTCAGTCTGCTACCGGGCTTTCTTTTTAGGGTATTGTGACCTGTTTGAACCAGGAAAGTTCTTAAACCGCATTTAGCACACCTTGCTTAAGCCAAACAGAAACCGCAGCCTCATAAGGCTGCGGTTTCTGTTTGTTACTATAGCGTAGTAAGCTTAAGCGCGGCCACAGTCGTTCTAGTGCGCTGCTTACCACTAAGCGCGCTCTTGTGCAAGCCACATGCCGAGGCTAATGGCCAAGTAGGCTTAGGAAGGCTCCTATGCTATGGTCTCGACTTTTAGTCGGCTTACGCATCAGAGGAAGCAATTTTGCCTATGCACAGTGCTGAGGCAAGACAAGATTTCTGGCGTTTCCAGGAGAATCGACACTAACCTTTTTAAGAATAGGCTAGTATGCATTAGAAGTTGCTTCCACTACTGCGAGGCACTTTTCTCACTCTCCTCTCCTCGTTATGAATACCCTGCGTTTTCCCTTCATTGCAGCCTTTATGGTGCTGCTTACGTTCTCTCTTAGCAGCTGCGACGCTATCGGAACCATCTTCAAAGCTGGTGCTTGGACCGGGCTTATTGGTGTATTTCTGATTGTGCTGCTATTGTGGTTTATCGTGAACCGTCTCCGCCGCCGCTAAGTCTACATGGGTTACCTATTCGAAGGCCGCTTCCTGTCCTGTGCAGGAAGCGGCCTTTAGGTTTCTTGTTGCGGTCGGTAATCAGCCAAACAAAAACGGCTTCCTCTCCTTGAGGAAGCGTTTTTGTTATTAGAGAATATACCGCTTAGTTTCTTGGTTGCTTGGTAGGCATGGTGCCAATTATGTGGTCCCACAGAGTGCTGGATACACCGAAAGCAATTTCATCTTGGCGGTAGTGGTGCTGGGCGTGGTGCGTCCACCACACTTTTAGGAAGTTCTTCGGGGGAGCGTACACGTGAATGGCGTAGTGCACAAATAAGTACAGCGCATAGCCAAACACGAAGCCCGCTAGAATGCCAAAGGCGTAGCTACCGAAGGTGAAGCGGAAGATGAAGAACAGCAACGACGCTACGAACACCGTGATGATGGGCGGCATCGCCAAGCGAGTTTCGTCTTTAGGATACTCGTGGTGCACGCCGTGCATGGTGTACTGAAACTTAGCCCGCCCAGGGGTGGTAGCAGGAATGTGATACACGTACCGGTGCACTAGATACTCCGCAAAGGTGAACATAAACCAGCCCAACAGGAACAAGCCAAAGGCCGAGATGCCAGAAATAAAGCCTCGCGTGAGCCCATAGTACAGGCTGATAACTGCCGTAATCAGGAAAATAGATACGGGCAGCGCAATGTGCGTATGCGAAAGACGCTCCAACAATGGATTTTCGAACAGCTGGGCCGACCCTTTGTGCTTAGGGCGGATAGCATCCGGGGTTTTCACTGGAGTGGTCTTTACTTCGGGCGCTGAAGCTTCGGAAGTTGATTTCATGCCGATACAGGAATGATGAAGTCGCAAAAATAAGCAGCACTGACCAAACGACGAGCCAATAGCTCGTCTGTACTAGACAGCAGTAGTGTAACGCTCGACTAACTGCCGCACTGCCTCTACCGAACAAACGGGAGCAGCACAGCGCAAGGGTGCGCGGTCGTAGAACTGTTGGCGTGCCCGTAAGGTTTCGTGCAAACGGCTTTCTAGCGCTTGTGCAGTAGGCAAAGCCGACAACAAAGGACGACTAGCTGCCGCGGCTAACACCCGCTGTACTAGCACAGACACCGGCACGGCCAGGTAGAGCGTCAGGCCCGTTTCAAGCAGCACCTCCAGATTGTGGTGATAGCACGGAGTACCCCCACCGGTAGCCAGTACCATCTCGGGCATTGTTTCTACAAGGTCGCGTAGTACGTCGCCCTCACGCTGACGGAAGTAGTCTTCCCCATCTTGGGCAAAAATCTCCGACACACTGCGCTGCTCCCGTTGCACTATCTCCTCGTCTAGGTCCCGAAAAGGCACCCTGTAGGCTGTAGCCAGGGCCCGGCCCAGTGTGGTTTTGCCTGCTGCGGGCATGCCAATGAGATAAAGACGCATAGCAAATAAGGAAAGGAGGTGTGGTGTGCAAGCAATGGGACTAGACCAAGCACGGGCCTAACATGCCCGGTTGGTAGAACAGAAACCAAGTAGTCTTCAACGGGGATGAACCACCTAGTAAGTGCGGATTAACCCAGCTTCACGCGGGGGTCAAGCAGGGCGTAGAGTACATCTACCACAATATTGACGAGCACAAAGATGGCCGCTATGAAAATAGTAGCACCCATTACTACTGGGAAATCAAGGTTTTCGACGGCCCGCAGCGTGACGGTTCCCAACCCCTTCCAGTTGAAAATGTACTCGATAAAGAACGCGCCGGCCATGAGCGAAGCCAGCCAGCCCGACACCGCAGTAATTACCGGATTCAGCGCATTCTTCAAGGCATGCCCTATAATTACGCGGTAGCTGGACAGCCCCTTGGCGCGGGCCGTACGGATGTAGTCCTGGCTAAGCACATCGAGCATGGACGAACGCGTGAGCTGCACGATAACCGCCAGGGGCCGAATTCCGAGGGCAAACGCAGGTAGCACCAAGTTGCGCAGCACTAGGTGCCGTCCCGTAAAGGGGTCGGTTTCGTAGAGTTGGCCCGTGAGGTTGAGCCCAGTCCAGTGGCTCCAGTAGAAGCCAAAGGATATGGCAATGAGAATGGCCGCTACAAAAGAGGGCACCGAAATTCCTAGCACGGAGGTAGACACTAGCAGCCGGTCTAGCCACGAATGCGGCTTAAGAGCCGCCACCACACCCAAGCTGATGCCCACAACTGCGGCCAGCATCATAGCCGCTACGGCTAGCCATAGCGTGCCTGTGAAGTGGTCCAGCAATGTGCTAAGCACGTCCTTGTTGGTTTGGAAGGAGCGGCGTAGGTAAGGCACTTTCAGTACTAAGGCCCGCTGACCAAACGGCACCAACGCTACGCCCCCGTACTTGGCAACGCCCGCCGAGTCGCGGGCATGTAGCCCCAGGGGCGATACGTCGTTCAGGTAGCCTACCAGTTGCAGGGGTAGCGGCTGGTCTAGGCCGAGGTCGGCGGCAATGGCGGCCCGCGTTTCGGCATCGGAGCGCTGGCCCGCTAGTAGGGCTACTGGGTCGCCGGGCAGCACATTAAACAGGAAGAATACCGTAAGGGCCACGCCCACCAGTACCAACACCCCTTGCCCCAAACGGCTCAGAATAAATCCAATCATGCTACGAATTGCCAGTTACGAGTTGCTGAGTGCGCACCTGCAAATTATCAGTACTACTTGGCAACTCACAAGTCTATCATCGACGCAACTGCTTACAGCTTTGCTTCCAGGTCGCCTATTGCGGGGATGTCGTGGTAGTGGTACTTCCCTTTCACTACTCCGTTTTGCAGCAGAATAAGGCCTGGGTTAGAGCGAATCATCGACTTAAGCACGGTAGCGTCGGCGAAATAGAAGGGAGCCCCCAGGTTCACGTCGTGGCGGTAAGCGTCGAAAGCCCCGGGGCTGCTGCTCGTAATCACGAGGGATTCAATACGCTTGCGCGACTTGCTGGCCGCTTCCAAAAGGCTGTTGATGTCCTTGTACCGGTCCCGGTCGGCGCTTTGCACGTCCTGCACTACTAGCACCAGCTTATTGCCCTTTAGTACCTCTCCTGTGTAGTCTTTGCCATCCGCATCAAACACTGAAAAGTCGGTAATCAGAGGCTTCGACTTTTCTGGGTTAAGCACATTCATGCTTTTGTATTTCCAGGTCGAGTCGGTGGGATATTCCGTAAAGGTTTTGCTTTCGCCGTTGCGCTCCATTACATACTCGTAGCGGGCGGCTTCTTGGGGCTTCATCAACTGGCCGATGTCATTGCCTTCCTTATAAGGCAAGAAATCGAAGTAGGGCAAGTGGCCCAAGGCCCGCACCCCAATACCAATGGCCACGGCCGAGGCAATGGTGATGTACATGACGCCCAGGGTACCCTTAGCAAATACGCGGCGCAGGTAGCGCAAGTTGAAAAACACTACTGCCCACAGCAGTAGCAAGAACATATCCTTGGCGAAGGACGTCCAGGGGGTTAGCTTAATAAAGTCGCCGAAGCAGCCGCAGTCCGTTACCTTGTTGAAAGCGGCGGAGTAGAATGTAAGGAACCCAAAGAACACCAGCAGTGCCAGCAGCACCCACAGGGTTTGGCGCAGCATCCAGCGTAGCAGCACCGCTACCCCCAGTACTACTTCCAGGGAGCTGAGGAAGATGCTGAGCGTGCGGGCGTGGGGGATAAATACCTGAAAGAACGAGCCAAAAGCTTTGCTGAATACCTCAAAATACTCTTCCAGCTTGAGGGCCGTGCCAATGGGGTCGTTTAGCTT
This sequence comes from Hymenobacter sp. AT01-02, assembly GCF_000961955.2. NCBI lineage: Bacteria > Pseudomonadati > Bacteroidota > Cytophagia > Cytophagales > Hymenobacteraceae > Hymenobacter > Hymenobacter sp. AT01-02. The sequence continues at coordinate 2,722 of NZ_JZIR02000055.1, read as the reverse complement.
TACGAGGCCCGAGAAGATGAACACAATGCCCAGCAGTAGCCAGCAAATACGGGTGATTTGTTTCATGTTGCAATCGTAGAATCTTGGAGTCTGGGCCCAGGGCTGGCAGAAGTTCTAAAGGTAATGATCAGCCGGAGCGTACGAAGGCTCTAACCACACGAGGCATCTATTGGTGCACAACGGTCTTGTTACGTAGAAAAGCCGGCCACCGTGCGCTAGTTACCACGCATTTTCTAGTCTATGCGTATCGGCTAGGCGGCCGGAGTAGCATACTTCATTTTGATGAGCACAAACACAGCATAGTTGAGCATGTCGCGGTAGTTGGCCTCCACGCCTTCTGATACCTGCGTGAGGCCACCAAGGTCCTCAATTTGCTTGGTACGGTGCAGCTTCATCAGAATAATATCGGTAATGCTCTCAATGCGCATCTGGCGCCACGCCTCGCCATAGTCATGGTTTTTGGCGAACAGCAAGCGGCGGTTTTCATCTACCTGGTCATCGTAGGCAGTAGCCACCGCGGCGGGTTCCAGGTCGAAGGGGGCATCGGCGGGTAGGCGCAGTTGCATGAGGGCAATAACGCAGTAGTTGATAATGGCGACAAACTCCTCCTCTACCCCATCGGCCACTAGCTGCGTGCCTTTTTCCTGGATGCTGCGAATGCGCTGCGCCTTGATGTAAAGCTGATCCGTTACGGATGGTAGACGCAGGATTCGCCACGCGGTGCCGTAGTCATGCGTTTTGGCCAGAAACAGCTGGCGACATTGCCCAATTACTTGGTCGTATTCGTGCTGGGTTTGATTCTCCAAGTTTTTCAGCCTATTTTGTTGTACTTCACTCCACCCATTCTGCGAACCGCAGCCGAGGCGAAATCATCAGCCAGTGGTGGCAACCGCCATGCGTTACCCTCGTCGGCGAACTGCTACAGCGGCGCTTTGTAGGCTAACTCCTAACTGCCCAGAACCATGCTCCAGGCCCCGCAAGATACGTGTTTTTCGCCGCGGCAGACCCTGCGTTGCCCCGGTGGGCGCGTGCTAGATCTGCGCCGGCCGCAGGTGATGGGCATTCTGAATCTTACGCCTGATTCGTTCTTTGCCGACAGCCGCGTGAAGGCTGAAGATGACCTGCTGCGCCGGGCCGAGCAGATGTTGCAAGCCGGCGCAGCCGTACTCGACCTGGGGGGCTACTCATCCCGCCCGGGAGCCGAGGACATTTCCCCCGCCGAGGAAATGCGGCGCCTACTACCTGCCGTGGCCGCTGTGCACAAGGCCTTTCCCGAAGCATTTATTTCCGTGGACACCTTCCGGGCTGAGGTAGCCGCCGAAGCCGTAGCAACGGGGGCCGACATCCTCAACGATATCAGCGGGGGGCAGCTCGACGAGGCCATGCTAGCTACTGCTGGCCGCCTGCAAGTGCCCTACATTCTGATGCACATGCGCGGCACGCCCCAAACCATGACCCAGCACACCTACTACGAGGAAGACCTAGTACTGGAGTTGGTGCGCTACTTCCGCGACAAGCTGGCCGAGCTACGCCGCCACGGCGTAACCGACGTGGTGCTTGATCCTGGTTTTGGATTTGCCAAAACGCCACGCCAGGGCCACGAGCTGCTGCGCCGGATGCGGGAACTGCAAGTACTGGGTTTGCCAATACTAGCTGGCCTTTCGCGCAAGAGTATGGTGTACAAGCCGCTGGGCTTGGGACCGGAAGCAGCCCTAGCCGGTACCATCAGTGTCAATACGATAGCCCTGCTCAACGGCGCCCGGTTGCTACGCGTACACGATGTAGCTGAGGCCATGCAAACCATTCAACTCGTATCTAACACCTTTCCCTCTGCTCTGTGCTAGGTTCCTTCGCCATCGGCTTTCTGCGCATCGGCTGGGTAGACGTCGTGGACGTGCTTCTGGTCACGGTGCTGTTCTATCAGCTCTATAAGCTGCTAACGGGAAGCGTAGCGCTGAAGATTTTCCTGGGCTTCATGTCCATCTACCTGCTGTATCTGGTAGTGAAAGCCACCGGAATGGAGCTACTGACCAATATTTTGGGTCAGTTTATGAGCGTAGGTGTACTGGCTGGCATCATTCTATTTCAGCAGGAAATCAGGCGGTTTCTGCTCACCATTGGGAAGGCCACGGCCCTTGACCGGGTACGGGTGTTTCCTTGGCGACGCGAGACGGGTAGTGAGCGAATGAACATAACGCCCTTCGTAGAAGCTGCCAAGAGCCTCTCTGGTAAAAACACGGGTGCCCTTATTGCCTTCAGTCTGGCTTCCGACCTAAAGTTCTTCGCCGATTCCGGCGACCTGATTGATGCCACCGTCAGCAAACGCCTGCTGATGAGCATCTTTAACAAAACCAGCCCCTTGCACGACGGCGCCGTCATCATTACGCAGGGGCGCATTCAAGCGGCGCGCTGCATTCTGCCCGTGAGTGAAAACCCCGATGTGCCCGCCTCCATGGGTTTGCGTCACCGCGCCGCCATTGGCCTCACCGAGGTGACGGATGCCGTGGTGCTGGTAGTGAGTGAAGAAACCGGGCAGGTGTCGTTGGTGCGTGGCGGCGAAGTATTCCGCAACCTAGCTTCGGCTGACTTACGTGCCCGCCTCAACGAGTTCCTGTTTGACGTGGCGCCTAAGCAACCAATAGCTTCCACAGGCTCGGCGGCAGAGGTGGCGGCGTAATAAGTACTCAAACCTCAAAAGCTAAGCAGGCCTTTCTTACTAGTA
>NZ_JZIR02000054.1:0-653 GCF_000961955.2 Hymenobacter sp. AT01-02 | reverse complement strand
AATTACCGGAGGCTACGAGGAAAAACCATCATTGCCTACTACGGGGAGGGCCCGCACCTGCATGACTACCTCCAGGGAAATGAACCGGGAGGTGCTGAGCAAGTACAACGTCATGACCGTGGCCGAGGGTGCCGGCCGGGCCCCACCGACGCCATGCGCTTCGTAGACCCCGCGCGCCACGAGTTGAACATGGCATATCACTTTGAAGGGGTTGACCTGGGCAATGGCCCCGGGGGCTACCAGCTCAAGGATTTCAAGCGGTATATACCGTTGGGACAGTGCTTTTGCCCAGAAGGGTTGGCTTTCTATCTTCCTAGCCAACCATGATGTGCCCCGGATGGTGAGCAAGTTCGGCGACGACCGGCCCGCTTTCCGGGAGCCCTCGGCCAAGCTACTGACTACCTTTATCCTGACCATGCGCGGCACGCCGTACTACTACAATGGCGATGAGCTAGGTATGACCAATATCCGCTTCGACCGAATTGAGCAGTACCGCGACGTGGCTACCCGCAACGAGTATGCGCGCCTGCAACAGCAAGGCGGCGACCTAGCGGCCTTCTTAGCCACAGCTAAGCGCAGTGCCCGGGATAATGCGCGCACACCTTTCCAGTGGAATGCATCGGCCAATGCGGGTTTTACTACTGGTGCGCCTT